>JAKDNE010000381.1 GCA_030451965.1 Brachybacterium sp.
CTGGCGTCCTCGCTGGCCTGGATCAGCTCCTTGGGGCTGTCCGAGGCGGCGATCTTCACGTCTCTGACGAACACCGAGGGGTGGGTCACGGCGATCCGCTGCGCTGTGCCGGCGAGGATCTCCTGGGCCTCCTCCGGTGTGGTCTCCGGCCGCACCACGAGATGGATGTCGCGCCCGTAGGCCTCGGCGAGGTCCGCCGCTCGCGTGACCACCTCGGTGGCGATGTCGTGGTGGACCAGCCCGATGGGGCCCTGCCCGTCGATCCTGCCCCGCACCACCACCACCGGGCAGTGGGCCCTCGCGGCCAGGGCGAGACTCTTGGAGCCGACGATCAGCGTCATCAGACGGCCCAGGCCGCGACCGCCGAGCACCAGAAGATCAGATTCCTCGCTCGCCTCGACCAGCACCGGCACGGCATTGCCGTCGACGATCTCGGAGGTCACCGGGACGTCGACCTGGCATTCGCGCACGAGCGCGACAGCGTCCTGGATCAGGGCATGGGCGGCGCCGCGGAAGCCGGAGCCGGCCATTCCCGAGATCGGGTCGATGTTGACATCGAGCTCGGTCCACACGAAGGCGTGGACGAGATGGAGGCTGCCGCCGACGGCGGCGGCGTGACGGGCCGCCCAGCGGACCGCCTGATCGGACTCGTCGGCATCGAATACACCGACCGTGATTCGGGGACCCGTGCTGTGTTCCATATCACGACGATACCCTGCATCACAGAGCGCTCGCGGCCGAATGCAGGAGGAGCCGACACCCGAAGGTGCCGGCTCCTGATCTGTACCCCGTACCGGATTTGAACCGGTGTTACCGCCGTGAGAGGGCGACGTCCTGGGCCGCTAGACGAACGGGGCGGGAGCGAGGTCTCGCGATCTCGCGTCGTACCCCGTACCGGATTTGAACCGGTGTTACCGCCGTGAGAGGGCGGCGTCCTAGGCCGCTAGACGAACGGGGCGCGGACTGCGCGGCATCGAAAGACGCCGCGAAGCGCTGGGGTACCAGGACTCGAACCTAGAACGACGGTACCAGAAACCGCTGTGTTGCCAATTACACCATACCCCATGGTGAGAGCACGTTTTCGGCTCTTCCCGTCCTGTTCCCCGAGTGGATTTCGAGGACTTTCCGGGCCGAACTTCGTTGCCGTACCGAGGTAAGACTCTACCGGGTCTTCCTCGCCATGACAAAGCGAGAAGGGCCCTGAGCGCTGTGAGGCTGAGCACGCCGCCTCACAGCGCCCGGGGCCTCAGTCCCCGGTCGCGAGCCTGTCGCGCAGGGAGCGCAGCCGCGCAAGGCTCGAGGTCCTGCCCAGCAGCTCCATCGACTCGAACAGCGGCGGCGAGACCCGTCGGCCCGAGATCGCGCTGCGCAGCGGTCCGAAGGCCAGGCGCGGCTTGATGCCCATCTCCTCGATGATCGCCCCGCGGAGCGCCTCCTCCAGGGCAGCGGCGGCGAAGGACGCCTCGGGGACGGCCTCGATCTCGCTGATGGCCCGGTCGAGCACGGCGACCGGATCGTCGCCCAGCTTCTTCAGCGCATCATCCTGGACCACCAGGTCCTGGTCGGCGACGAACAGGAAGCCCATCAGGTCCGAGGCGTCACCGAGCAGGTTCATACGGGTCTGGACCAGCGGAGTGGCTGCGGCGACCAGGACCCGCTGCTCCTCCGTGATCTGCTCGCCCAGCACCCCGCCGGCCTGGAGGTACGGGAGCAGCCGCTCGGCGAGCTCCGCCTCCGGCAGCAGCCGGATGTGGTCGGCGTTGATCGCGGTGGCCTTCTTGAGGTCGACGCGAGCCGGGTTCGGGTTCACGTCCGAGGCGTCGAAGCGCTCGACCAGCTGTCCACGGCTGAAGATGTCCTCGTCGGCGCTGAAGCCCCAGCCCAGCAGTGCGAGGTAGTTGACCATGCCCTCGGGCGTGAAGCCCTGGTCACGGTAGTGGAACAGGTTGGCCTGCGGATCGCGCTTGGAGAGCTTCTTGTTGCCCTCCCCCATCACGTACGGCAGGTGCCCGAACTCGGGGACACACTCGGCCACACCGATCTCGATCAGTGCGCGGTAGAGGGCGATCTGCCGCGGAGTGGAGGAGAGGATGTCCTCGCCGCGCAGCACGTGCGTGATCCTCATGAGAGCGTCGTCGATCGGGTTCACCAGCGTGTACAGAGGCTTGCCGTTGGCGCGCACCACCACGAAGTCCGGCGTGGAGCCGGCCTTGAAGGTGATCTCTCCACGGACCATGTCGGTGAAGGTGAGGTCCTCATCCGGCATCCGCAGGCGCCAGGTGGGCTCGCGGCCCTCGGCGCGGAAAGCCGCCTTCTGCGCTTCGGTGAGGTCGCGGTCGTAGCCGTCGTAACCCAGCTGCGGGTCGCGGCCGGCGGCCTTGTGCCGCTCGACGATCTCCTCCGCGGTGGAGAAGGATTCGTAGATGTGGCCGGAGGTCTTGAGCTTCTCGATGACGTCCTGGTAGATGTCCCCGCGCTGGGACTGGCGGTACGGGCCGTCCGGTCCCCCCACTTCGACGCCCTCGTCCCAGTCGATGCCGAGCCAGCGCATCGCGTCGAGCAGCTGGTGATAGGACTCCTCGCTGTCGCGGGCGGCGTCGGTGTCCTCGATGCGGAAGACGAGCTTCCCGCCGTGATGTCGGGCGTGCGCCCAGTTGAACAGGGCGGTGCGCACCATGCCCACGTGCGGGGTGCCGGTGGGGCTGGGGCAGAACCGCACCCGTACCTCGTCGGTGGTGGCGGT
>JAKDNE010000382.1 GCA_030451965.1 Brachybacterium sp.
TCCACATTCTTCAGCAGCGTGCTGAGCGGAGGTGTCTCAGGTGGTCGGATCTTGCTATGCAGATCCCCGGTATCCGACACAAGGACCAGCTGCGAGAGGACGGCATCGACCGCAGGACCCTCGAGCGGTGGCGACGCAGCGGCGCCATCAGGAGCGTCCAGCCCTGGTACGTGACACCCGAGGCCCCACAGGATCTCGTGGCGATCCTTGCGCTCGGGCTGCGCCCGACCTGCCTCGACGCGGCGGCGATGCACGGGTTGTTCGTCCCACACCATCAGGGCACGCACGTCTTCCACCCACGGGCGAGCACTCGGCGTGATGAGCTGCGGGGGCGCCGGGCCCGCGCTCTGCGCCGCAGGAACGGCGAGGTGCACGGTCATGGGACGCCGCAGACCCTCAGCTTCCACGGACCCCAGTCGAGGGCCTGGCCGGACAAGGATCCGGTGCCGGAGCTCGACCTGGTCCTCGAACATGCCGGCCGGTGCCTCCCCGCGGTCAAGGTGGCGATCCTCCTGGAGTCTGCACTCAATCGAGGGCAGCTCTCGATGTCCGGGGCCCAACGGATCGTGGCTTCGCTTCCGTTCCATGCAGCGCGCTCATTGTCCAGGGTGAGGGGCGATGCGGAGTCCGGGACCGAGACCGCAGTGCGTTGGTGGTTCGAATCCAGGGGAGTCCCGGTGCGGGCCCAGGTCTCATTCCCCGACGATGCGCGGCGAATGGACCTGCTGGTGGGCCGGAGTTGGGTGATCGAGTGCGACAGCAGGGAACACCACGCGGACGAGGACAGCTATGAGAAAGACCGGGTCAGGGACCTGCATCTCTCGCAGAAGGGATACGACGTGACGAGGCTGAGCTGGAGGCAGGTCTTCCTCACGTGGCCGACGACGGAGAGGAGCCTCCTGGTCCTCCTCGGACGCGGTGAGCATCTTCGGCCCCCGACATCCCGCCGGGGAGCTCTGCTGCAGGGCTGACGCCATACCCGCACCGCCGAAGGCTGGAATGGCGAGCTCCGAGTCATCGGGAGACGCTGCGCGGACTGCTGTGCGCTGCGTGGATCGACTGTTCTCATGCATACGAGATCGCCGTATATGGCGTGGGTTGTGCGCATGAGGACGACGGATGCCCGATGGCAGCCCGGGCCCGGCTGGGCCCGGCTTGGCCCGGCTTGGCCCGGCTTGGCCCGGCCTGGGAAGGGCGACCGGGCGCCCCACCGGGTAGTGGGACGCCCCGTCGCTCGGATCGATCAGGCGGTGGTCAGCCCACTGATCAGCTCGTCGATCAGGCCTTCGGGGCCGTCATGGACAGCACGTCCAGTGCCTCGTCCAGCTGAGCCTCGGTGAGCTCGCCGCGCTCGACGAAGCCCAGCGCGAGCACGGCATCGCGCACCGGGACCCGCTCGGCCACGGAGTGCTTGGCGATCTTCGCCGCGCTCTCGTAGCCGATCAGCTTGTTCAGCGGGGTGACGATCGAGGGGGAGGCCTCGGCGTAGAAGCGGGCCTTCTCCTCGTTGGCGACCAGGCCGTCGACGGTCTTGTCCGCCAGCACCGTGGAGGAGTTGGCGAGCAGCCGGATCGACTCCAGCAGACTGGTGCCCATCAGCGGGATCTGCACGTTCAGCTCGAAGGAGCCCTGGGCGCCGCCCCAGGCGACCGCCGCGTCGTTGCCGATGACCTTCGCGCAGACCATCAGCACGGCCTCAGGGATCACGGGGTTGACCTTGCCGGGCATGATCGAGGATCCCGGCTGCAGGTCGGGGAGCGAGATCTCGCCGAGGCCGGTGTTGGGGCCCGACCCCATCCAGCGCACGTCGTTGCAGATCTTGGTGAGCGACACGGCGATGGTGCGCAGCGCGCCGGACATCTCCACCAGCCCGTCACGGTTGGACTGCGCCTCGAAGTGGTTGCGGGCCTCGGTCAGCGGCAGGTCGGTCTGCTCGACCAGGTGCGCGATGACCTTCTGCGGGAAGCCGATCGGCGTGTTGATGCCGGTGCCCACGGCGGTGCCGCCCTGGGGGACCTCGGCGGTGCGGGGCAGGGCCGCCTCGACGCGCTCGATGCCGTAGCGGATCGAGGCCGCGTAGCCGCCGAACTCCTGGCCGAGGGTGACCGGGGTGGCGTCCATGAGGTGGGTGCGGCCGGACTTCACCACGGCCTTCCATGCCTCGGCCTTCTTCTCGAGGGACTCGGCGAGGTGTGCGAGGGCGGGCAGCAGCTTCTCGACGACGCCCTGGGCGGCGGCGACGTGCACAGAGGTGGGGAACACGTCGTTGGAGGACTGCGAGCAGTTCACGTGGTCGTTGGGATGGGTGTCCACACCGGCGTTGGTGGCGAGGGTCGCGAGCACCTCGTTCATGTTCATGTTCGAGCTGGTGCCGGACCCGGTCTGGTAGATGTCCACCGGGAACTGATCGTCATGCTCACCGGCGATCACGGCATCGGCGGCGGTGACGATCGCGTCGGCGATGTTTCCGTCCAGGACCCCGAGCTCCTGGTTGGCGCGGGCGGCGGCCTTCTTCACCTGGGCGAGGGCGTGGATGTGCGCGGGCTCCAGGCCCTGACCGGAGATCGGGAAGTTCTCCACCGCACGCTGGGTCTGTGCCCGGTACAGGGCCGAGGCGGGCACGCGGACCTCACCCATGGTGTCGTGCTCGATGCGGTAGTCGTCCTGCTGCGCCGCGGGCGTGGACTGGTTCATGAAGTGGCCTCCTCAGGTCATGGTGCGATAGGTGGTGATCTGGACGGG
>JAKDNE010000383.1 GCA_030451965.1 Brachybacterium sp.
GGAGGACTGATCGACGTGCTGCGAGGGACGAGCGTCAGCAGCCTTCGGGGGTCTCCACCGGCTCCTCGAGCGCGGCGGTGGCCGCCGACTCCTCCTCGAGACCGGTGAACCCGTCACCGATCAGCAGTGTCACCGCGTTCCCCTCCTGCTCCTCGTCCAGCTGCACCTCGGCTCCCTGGATCTGCACCGTCACGGACTGCGCCGCCAGGTACCCCTCGGGCCCGTGGACGACGGTGGCGGCGCCGGTGGCCTGACGGGTGTTGCCGGGGCTCTCGACCTCGTAACCGCGCTCGGCGAGCTGCTCGGAGACGTCACCGGCCAGACCGCTGCGGCTGGTGCCGTTCAGAACGGTCACCGTGACCTCGCCGGGCGGCAGCGGGACGGCATCGGGCTCCGGGCAGGTGAACTCCACGGTCTCCGGGCCGAAGGACTTCGGAGCGATCACCCCGGGTTCGGCCACGGGTTCGCGGAGCTCGCCGACCGCGTAGACGCCGATCGCGATCAGGGTGACGGCGAGGACCGAGAAGATCGTCAGCTGCGTCGCCCGGAGGCGTCGGGTGCGACGCAGCCGCTGGTTCCGTCGGCGGACGTCGTCGGAGGACCGGCCGTAGGGGTGCGCGTCCTGGTGGGAGGAGCTCATCTCAGTCCAGCGGGCGGTAGCTGATGCCGAAGGCGTCCAGACGCGGCAGATGGGCGCGCAGGCGCTCCTCGAACTCCTCCCAGCTCTGCTCCGGGGAGCCCCATGCCCGCTCGGCGAGGGCGCACATCCGCGGGAACGCCATGTACTGGACCTGCTCGGACGACGGCATGTACTCGGTCCACAGCTGGCCCTGGATGCCCATCAGCAGTTTCTGCTGACCCTCGTCGAGCACGTGCGGCGAGAACTTCGCGGTGAAGACGTCCTTGACGGTGGTGAGCCCGCCGAGGGCGAGCGGCTCGTTCTTCGGGGTCGCCTGATAGTGGTCGAAGTAGGTGTGCTCGTTGTTCGCGATGATGGTGCGGAAGCCGCGCGAGGTCGCGTCCTTCAGCCCGTTGCCGTGGCGCCAGTTCATGATCACGGTGTCATCGGGCAGATGGC
The DNA here is from genome assembly GCA_030451965.1 of Brachybacterium sp. GTDB lineage: Bacteria > Actinomycetota > Actinomycetes > Actinomycetales > Dermabacteraceae > Brachybacterium. Next base: position 1,079 of record JAKDNE010000383.1, read on the forward strand.
TCTCGAGCACCTCGTCCCAGGCGATGATCCGCTTGCCCTTCTCGGCCAGGACGTCCGCGGCGAACTGGGTGAACCGTCCCTGGATCTCGGAGACCCGGGTCAGGCCCCACTCGTTCATCCGGGCACGGGCGGCGGAGGAGCGCTCCCACTCCACCCGCGGGCATTCGTCCCCACCGATGTGCACGTACGGGGCGGGGAAGAGATCCGCGACCTGGGTGAGCACATCGCGCAGGAAGTCGAAGACCTCGTCGGAGACGCCCAGGACGTGGTCGGAGATCCCCCAGACCTCGCGCACCCCGAGCTGCTGCTCGGGAAAGTTCCCCAGCTCGGGGTAGGCCGCGATCGCTGCCTGCATGTGGCCGGGCAGGTCCACCTCGGGCACGATCATGATGCCGCGTCGGCGCGCGTACTCGACCAGGCCCGTCAGCTCCTCCTGGGTGTAGGAGCCGCCGTGCCGGATGCCGTCGAAGGTCCAGGTCTCCTCGTCCTCACCCATGTGGCCGCTCAGGGTCTGCTCGCGCCAGGCCCCGATCTCGGTCAGCCGTGGGTATCCCTTGATCTGGACCCGCCAGCCTTGGTCGTCGGTGAGGTGCAGGTGCAGGACGTTCAGGCGGTGCAGCGCCATCGCATCGATGAGGGTCTCGATCTCCGACGGCGGGAGGAAGTGGCGGGCCACGTCCAGGTGCATGCCGCGCCAGGCGTACTTCGGTCGATCGGAGATCGTCACGCACGGGATCGAGCCGTTCGTGCCGGTGACGATCTGGGCGAAGGTGTTGCGGCCATCGGCCAGCGAGGCCTCGCTGCCGGCGCTGAGCGAGGCGCCGGTCGGTGAGATCGACAGCGCGTACTCGGTGGCTGGGAGGGCGTCGTTGAGCCCGACCGAGAGTCCGTCCCACGGATCGCTCGTCTCCCACGTGCCGCCGGACCACACGACGGATTGGGGCAGCGGGACGAGGGCGAGGGGATCGGGCATTGCTTCTCCTGGGAGGACGTCGTCGACCATGGTCGTCTCCAGTTTGCCATGGGAAGGCGCCTCGACGTGCCCGGAGCCGCACTGTCGGCGTCCGCGCCGGCCGCACCTGAGGTGACCGGACGCACGGGAGCCCCGTCGGCATGGCCGACCGGGCTCCCTCACGTCGCCCTGCTCCTTCCCGTTGACGCTCTCGCGTCGAGCAGGCCGTCGTGGCCTTATATCCGTCTCCTGCGGACCGCCGGGATTCTCAGCGGTAGGTGACGAACACGTGCGGTGCGCTCCACAGGGAACGCTCGACGACTCGCTGGCGCGAGTTGGAGGCGTCGATGATCTTGCCGTTGCCCACGTAGATGCCCATGTGGCCGTAGTTGTTCCCGGTGAAGGCGACGAGATCGCCGGGCTGGGCCTCGGACTGCGAGATGATCCGACCGCCGAACACATAGCCCTTGGCCGTCTTGCGCGGCAGGTTCGTGCCGGCCTGGTTGTACGCGTGGTACACCAGTCCGGAGCAGTCGAACCCGGTCGAGGACGAGGAGCCGCCCCACTGGTAGCGGACACCGAGCTGCGAACGAGCCGCATCGATGATCGCCTGCCCGCGCACCGTGGTGCCGCTGACCGGATCCCGGACCTCGTCATCGACCGGGTTCGACTGCTCCTGACTGGTGTACCACGCGTACAACCAGGCCG
>JAKDNE010000384.1 GCA_030451965.1 Brachybacterium sp.
GAGCGGCGGAATCCGCCGGCGTCGACGGTGACGTCGCGGAGGACTCGGAGGGGCTCTCGGTGGGGGAGGCGTCGGTGGTCACCGACCCCTTGGCGGAGAAGTACTCCGCCCAACTGGAATCGACGCTCGAGGGGTCCTCGCGCCACTGCTCGCGGAGTGCGTCCACGAGCCACTGATTCGGGCCGAACTCCGCGGAGTCGGAGTCCTGTGTCTGCTGTGACACTCTGAGATCGCCAGCCTTCTCACGGTCGGGTGATACGGAATGCTCCCAGCCTAGCGGCAGGAGATGCTCGCCGTGCGCCGTCTCCGGTGCTCGACCGGCGAAGATGCTGTGGAGTGCGTGACATCACGTGGTCCTCCCGGTGTCCGGCAGCATCACCCGGATCAGGGACGAGCGTCCGTCCCGGGCGTGTTCGCTGCGGGGGTCGTCGAGAACCTCGATGGTGCCGCCGTGCAGCCCTACCGCCCAGCGCGCGATCGCCAGGCCCAGCCCGGTGCCCCCGGAGCTGTCGTCGTAGCCGCCGCGCTGGAAGCGCTCGAACACTCGGGAGCGGTCCTCACGGGCGATGCCCGGGCCCTCGTCGTGGACGTCGATGCGCACCCCGTCGTCCGGTGCGGTGCGGGCGGCGGAGACGTGGATCCGGCCACCGGCCGGGGAGTGCCGGGCGGCGTTCTCCAACAGGTTGTGGATGACCTGGTGCAGCCGCGCGGCGTCGGCGGGCACCGACAGATCGGCCGGCTCGACATCGATGATCCAGCGCATATCGCGCCCACCGGAGGCGAGGGCGGCGGCGTCCACCACCTCGTGGAGGAACGGAGTGAGCTCGACGGCCTCGACATCGAGCTCGACCACCCCGGCATCGAGGCGGGAGAGATCCAGCAGGTGGTCCACCAGCTGCGAGAGGCGCTCGGTCTCGGTCAGCGCCACCTCGAGAGCAGCCGGGTCAGGTTCGGTGACGCCGTCCACCAGGTTCTCCAGCTGGGCGCGCAGGCCGGTCACCGGGGTGCGAAGCTCATGGGAGACGTTCGCGACCAGGTCCCGGCGCATCCGGTCGGTCTGCTCGAGCTCGGAGGCCATCGTGGAGAACGCGGAGGCGAGCTGGCCGACCTCGTCGCGGCTGGTGGTCCGGACGGTGCGGCTGTAGTCGCCGCGGGCCATCGCGCGGGCGGCGCCGGTCATCTCCCGCAGCGGTGAGGTCATCCCGCGGGCGAGCACCTGGGTGAACACCAGCGCCACGATCACCACCAGCGGGAGCGCCAGCAACGGCTCTATCCCGGCCCGGATGCTCACCTGGGTGAGCAGTGCGGCGACGGTGACGCTCGCCGCGACCAGGACTCCGAGTTTGACCTTGAAGGACCGGAACCGGTCCAGCGGCCGGACGTCCAGCCGCTCGGGGACCCGGCGGTGGGGGTCGCCCGCGCTGCCCACGACTGGAGGGGTCACGAGGCGGCGGCGGGGAGGTTCGGGGTCGCCATGGAGGAGAGGTCCGACGGGCTGGTGCGGGAGCTCGGGGCGGTGGCGGCGCCCGCCGCGTCCTCGGGGTCCTCCGGTATCTCGAGGGCGTACCCCACGCCGTGGACGGTGCGCACCAGGTCGGAGCCGAGTTTGCGTCGCAGCGCCTTGACATGGGAATCGACGGTGCGGGTGCCGGTCGCGTCCACCCAGTCCCAGACGTCGGCCAGGAGCTGCTCGCGGGTGAGGACTGTGCCGGGGGCGTTCGCCAGGCACAGCAGCAGGTCGAACTCGGTGGGGGTGAGGTGTGCCGGAGCTCCGGCGCGCATCACGCGGCGCCCGGCACGATCGATGACCAGGTCGCCGAACTGCAGCGCGTCCTGCTTCTCGGACTCGCTCGGCGCCGGCGCCCCGGCGCGGCGCATCCGCCGCAGCAGGGCCTTGAGCCGGGCGACCAGCTCGCGCATGGAGAACGGCTTGGTCATGTAGTCATCGGCGCCGACTCCGAGCCCCACGAGCATGTCGGTCTCGTCGTCGCGCGCGGTCAGCATCAGCACCGGCACCGGCTCGTCGGCCTGGATCCGTCGGCACACCTCGAGGCCGTCGAAGCCCGGGAGCATCACGTCCAGCACCACCACGTCCGGGCGCACCTCGGTGACGGCCCGCACACCGGAGGGGCCGTCGGACGCGGTGGTGACCTCCCAACCCTCGGCGGTGAGCCGATCGGCGATCGCGCGGGTGATCGTCAGCTCGTCCTCGATCACGACCACACGCACGGGTGCGGTGCCGGGGGCAGCGTTCTGGTCCGAGGTCGACATGGCGCCACTCTAGACGGCGTCCCCTGGGAGCACAGGGGATCCGGACATCCTCGGGACGGACCCTCCCGAGCCGCGGGACGAGAGAGACGAAATGTGATCCACGGGTCGTCCCGACCCCCGCCGGAGTGACCTGGTCCCCGCGCAGCAGGGCCTGCTCGTCAAGATCGAGCAACCTTTATGGCTTCGAGGCAAAAACTTGGCAATGACCCGGTTGGGGCACTCGTCATCGCAGATGGGAGGCACGTAGGTTGACCGAGGTTGTTCGGCGACGCGTGCTTCCCCTGTCCGGCGTCACGATCGGACAGACGCTTGGACGAGATCTACACAGTCGCAATGGAAGAGGTCAACACGTGGCGAATCATCGCGCCGATGGACGTGCAACGGTGCGCAAGCACCGCCTGGGCGGAGGAACCCATCGCGACTCCGTCGTCTCCGCCGGAGCGGTGAAGGTCGGGGTC
>JAKDNE010000385.1 GCA_030451965.1 Brachybacterium sp.
CGGAGGCGAGGGTCGCGGCCATCACGGCGAGGTCGGTGACGGAGGTGAGCACCGCGCAGCCCTCGATGTAGCCGCCGACCACGTCGGTGGCGTCCTCCGTCATGGAGCCGGCGGCGCGGAGGATGTAGGCGAGCGCCAGGTTGCGGTCCGCGCTCTTGAGCTCTTCCTCCCAGGTCTCACGATGGGGCTCCAGCGACCGGCCCGCGGCGGCGTCGAGCACCGCGTGCAGACGCTCGGTGCGCTCGTCCTTGGTGGTGCCGAGCATCGCGTGGGTGCGGATCGCACCGATGTTGACCAGTGGGTTCTTCGGCTTCTTGGTGGCCGGGTCGAGGCTGAGAGCGTTGAACTCCTCGCCCGAGGGCTCCTCGTCCACGATCGTGTCCACGTAGTCCATGCCGTGCAGGTCGATCGCGGCCCCGTAGGCGAACGCCTTCGAGATCGACTGCAGCGGGAACTCGTGATCGGTGCCGGCACCGGTGATCTCCCCGTCGACGTCGCAGACCGCGACCCCGAGATGATCCTCCCGCGCCCCGGAGAGGAAGGAGAGGTCGGGGATGTCTCCCTGGGTGTCCACATCGCCGGTGATCCCCCGGTCCGGGAGCACCGCATCGGGGTCGGGCTGCTCAGGCGCCGACGCGGTGGACAGGGCGGTGGTCAGTCGGTCGAGGTACGTGGTCAGTGCGCTCGTCACGCCCCCGACGGTACAGCCCGCAGACACCCTCTCCCTGCCGGGATACCGTGAGGCATGACCCGCGCACCGCTGCTGGACACCGATGTCGTCGCCCGCCACACCCTCGCGCACGACGCCTCCCACTACCTGCTGCTGCCGGAGGCGGTGACCGCCCCGGCCGACGAGGCCGAGGTGGTGGCGCTGCTGCGCCAGGCGACGCGGGAGCGTCGGCCGCTGACCTTCCGCTCCGGGGGCACCAGCCTCTCCGGACAGGCGCAGTCGGATTCGGTGCTGGCCGATGTGCGCCGCCACTTCCGCCGGGTCGAGGTGCTCGATGCGGGCGAGCGGGTGCGGGTCGGCCCCGGGGCGACGCTGCGGCAGGTCAACGCGCACCTGCTGCGGCACAGGCGGCGGCTGGGCCCGGATCCGGCCTCCGAGATCGCCTGCACGATCGGCGGGGTGATCGCGAACAACTCCTCGGGGATGGCGGCGGGCATCACCGAGAACTCGTACCGCACCCTGGAGTCGCTGCGCTTCGTGCTGCCCGGCGGCACGATCGTGGACACCGGGCTCGAGGGGGCCGATGCGCGCCTGCGGCGCAAGGAGCCCGCGCTCCACGAGGGTCTGGTGCGGCTGATGCGGCAGGTGCGGGACGATCCGGCGGCGACCCGCATCATCCGGGAGCGCTTCGCACTGAAGAACACGATGGGCTACGGGATCAACGCCCTGCTGGACTTCGAGACCCCGGCCGAGGTGCTCGCGCACCTGGTGGTCGGCTCCGAGGGCACCCTCGCCTTCGTCTCCTCCGCCATCTTCCGCACCGTCCCGATCCAGAAGCACATCGCCACCGGGCTGCTGGTGCTGCCCTCGCTCACCGCCGCGACGGCCGCGCTGCCCGAGGTGGTGGGGGCCGGCTTCGCGACCGCGGAGCTGATGGACGCCCGCTCGCTGCTCGTCGCGCAGTCCCTCACCGGCGCGCCGCAGGAGATCCTCGGGCTCACGGTCGAGGGCCACGCGGCGCTGCTGGTCGAGCATCGGGCCGACGAGGGCGAGGTGCTCGCGCAGAGATCGGCCGACGCCTCCTCCCTCGCCGCCTCGCTCGACCTCGCCGCCCCCTTCGACATGACCACCGAGGCGTCCCGCCGCGCTGCCATGTGGACCACCCGCAAGGGGCTGTACGCGGCGGTCGCCGAGGCCCGACCGGCCGGATCCACCGCCCTGCTCGAGGACGTGGCCGTGCCGGTGCCGGAGCTGGAGGCCACCTGCCACGGTCTGCAGGGGCTGTTCGACCGGCACGGCTACGACGAGTCGGTGATCTTCGGGCACGCGAAGGACGGCAACATCCACTTCCTGCTGGGCGAGCAGCTCGGGGATGGCGGGAAACGGCTCGAGGCGTTCACCGAGGACATGGTCTCTCTGGTGCTCGACCACGGGGGGAACCTCAAGGCCGAGCACGGCACCGGGCGGATGATGGCGCCGTTCGTGGAGCGTCAGTACGGGCCGGAGCTGTACGCCGTGATGCGGGAGCTGAAAGCGCTCGTGGACCCGGCGGGGATCCTCAATCCGGGGGTGGTGCTCACCGATGATCCCTCGGCCCATATGCGCGACCTGAAGCCCGTGGTGGAGATCGAGGAGGAGGCGGACCGCTGCGTGGAGTGCGGCTACTGCGAGCCGGTGTGCCCCTCGAAGGACCTCACCCTCACGCCGCGGCAGCGGATCGTGCTGCGCCGCGATGAGAAGTACGCCGAGCAGCACGGCGACCACGCCACGGCGCGCGCGATCCGGGAGGCCTATGAGTACGAGGGCCTGCAGACCTGCGCGGTCGACGGGATGTGCGTGACCGCGTGTCCCGTGAACATCGATACCGGCGACCTGGTGCGCCGGCTGCGGGCGGAGGAGGCGAGCGCCGCCCCGAACGCGGCGTGGTCGGCGGCCGCCGGGAGCTGGGACCTGCTGACCCGAGGTGCGTCGGCCGCGATGAGCATGGCCGGGGCAGTGCCGACGGGGCTGCCGCGCGCCGCGACCGATGCGGGCCGGGCTCTGCTGGGCGCCGACG
>JAKDNE010000386.1 GCA_030451965.1 Brachybacterium sp.
CTGGGCCGGGATCCTCATCGCCGACATCCTCACCCGCCGCGCGGACTACGACGAGCAGGCGCTGTTCGATCCGGCCGGCCGCTACGGCGCCTTCGACTGGACCTCGATCCTCACCATGGTGCTCGCCTCGGTCCTGGGCTGGGGATTGGTGGTCAACTCCTTCACCGAGGCCGCCCCCTGGAACAACTGGCAGGGCTACCTGCTGGAGCCGCTGGGCCTGGGCACCTTCGTGGACGACCCGGCCGGGCCCTACTGGGAGGGCAACTGGGCGTACTCCAACATCGGGGTGCTGCTGGCGCTGGTGCTCGGCTTCGCGGTGACCTGGTTCGCGCGGCGCGGGAAGATCCGGGCGCAGGAGCAGCGCTGAGGATCCTCGGGCGGGTCTGAGGCACGGAGCGTCGGCCTACGGGGAGCAGTGGCGGGTCGCCCGGGGTGCACATCGAACGCCGCACCCGGCCCGCAGGGCTCATGATGTCCTCATGCGTCTCTCGCCGCGCCACCCGGCCCTGCCCTGGCTCGCAGCGCTCGGGGTGATGCTCATGTGGGCTTCGTCCTTCCTGGTCATCCGGGTCGCAGGCAATGACTTCTCGCCCGGGGCGATGACGCTTCTGCGGGTGAGCGCCGCCTCGATCGCGCTGCTGCCCCTCCTCCTCCTGGGCCGGGTGCGGGCACCCCGGAGCCCGCGACTGTGGGCAGCGGTGGCCGGCTGGGGGATCGCCTGGTTCGCGGCATATCTCGTGGTGCTCAACGCCGCCGAGCTCTTCCTCGATGCGGCCACGGCGGCGATGCTGGTGAACCTGGCCCCACTGATCGTTGCGGTGGCGTCGGGCCTGCTGCTCGGGGAGGGGCTCTCCGTGCGGCTGCTGGCCGGGGTGCTGGTCGCCTTCAGCGGCATCGTGCTGATCTCCGTCGGTGCCTCCACCGGGGGTCTCTCGGGCGTGGGTGTCATGCTGGGGCTGGTGGCGGCGCTGCTCTACGCCGGCAGCGTGCTCGTGCAGAAGCTCCTCCTCGCCCACGTCGACTCCACCTCGATGACAGTGATCGGAGTGCTGGCCGGCGCCCTGGCCTGTCTGCCCTTCGCCCCGACGCTCCTGGCTGAGCTGGGAGCTGCTCCGCTCGGTGCGGTCCTCGGCGTCCTCTACCTCGGGCTGTTCCCGACCGCCCTCGCGTTCCTGCTGTGGGGATATGCCCTGACCCACACCGGTGCCGGACTGCTCAGCTCCTCCTCTCTCCTGGTGCCCGCCCTCACCGTGGTGATGGCCTGGCTGCTGCTGGGCGAGGTGCCACCGCCGCTCGCCGCCCTCGGCGGGGTGCTGTGCCTGGCCGGAGCCGGCTCCGCGGTGGCTCCCGCGGTGCTCGTGGCCCTGCGCCCGCGGCGACGGGCCGACTACCCTGGCCCCACGTCGAGCTCGTCGTGCATCGAGCACCGCCCGGAGAGGATCCCACCCATGCCCCCTGTGCCCGCCTCCCGCGAGGCGCCCTGGCTGCTCATCATCGACCCGCAGCGGATCTTCGCCGCTCCCGAGTCGGACTGGGCCTCGCCCTTCTGGGAGCAGAGCTGGTCACGGATCCAGGAGCTCGCCGCGCAGATCGGCCCCGAGCGCACCCTGATCAGCCGCTGGCTGCCCACCGCCGACCGCAGCACCGCCTGGGGCGAGTACTTCCGGGCGTGGCCGTTCGCGGACGTCCCCGCCGCGGACCCGCTCTACCGGCTGGTCGACGGAGCTGCCGCGCTCTCCGCCCACCCCACCGTGGACGAACCGACGTTCGGCAAATGGGGGCCGCAGCTCGAGGGGATCGTCGGCCCGGCCCCGCAGCTGCTGGTCGTCGGGGTCTCGACCGACTGCTGCGTGCTCACCACCGTCCTCGCCGCGGCCGACGCCGGCGCGCACCTCACCGTGATCACCGATGCCTGCGCGGCCTCGAGCACGGAGAACGGCGACGCGGCCCTGCACACCATGGGCCTGTTCCCCCCGCAGGTGCGGCTGAGGACGAGCACGGACGTCCTCGAGCGGGCGCAGGCGATGACAGGAGGGATCGACGATGGCGACGGCTGAGCCCGTCTGGGCGGTCGCGGGCGAGCGCACCGTGACCGGCACCCTGCTCACCGTGGGACACGGCCGGCTGGAGCGGGACGAGCTCGCCGCGCTGCTCACCGGTGCGGGGATCACGCAGCTGGTGGACGTGCGCCGCTTCCCCGGGTCCCGCACGAACGAGGCGGCGGCGCGCGGCGTCGTCGAGGAGATCTGCACTGGGGCAGGGATCGCCTACCGCTGGGACGAGCGGCTGGGCGGGCGGCGCCGACTCACCAAGGACGAGGACGCCGCCTCCCCCGACACCTGGTGGCGGGTCGCGCAGTTCCGCGCCTACGCCGGCTGGACCCGCAGCGAGGAGTTCCGCGCCGGGATCGTCGAGCTGCGGGGCGACGTCTCCCGCGGCCGCACCGCCGTGATGTGCTCGGAGGCCGTGTGGTGGCGCTGCCACCGCCGGCTGATCGCGGACGTGATGCTGCTCGAGCACGGGGCCGAGGTCGCCGACCTCATGCATTCGGGGCAGCAGCGACCGCATGAGCCCAGCGAGGGTGCCCGCCTCGGCGAGGACGGGCACGTGGTGTGGGACCTGCCCGACGAGTCCTGACCAGCGACGGGCCTCAGAATCCGCTTGCCCCGATGATGCCGGGACCCTAGCGTCGGCGCCATGCCCTCCCCCGCTCCGCATCCCGCAG
>JAKDNE010000387.1 GCA_030451965.1 Brachybacterium sp.
TCGTGTCGGCCACGGTCACGCCGTCGGCAGTCACGCCGTCGGCAGCCGCGCCGTCGGTGTCGCCGGACTCTGCATCCTCCTCACCCTCCTCCGCCTCGAGGTTGCGGCCGTCGGCGACGACGATGCTCGAGAGCACCTCGCGCAGCAGTACCACCTGGTCGCGCGCCTCCGCGGCTCCCGAGACGGGCTGCTTGCCCTTCTCCACGAAGGCGTGGAAGGCCTCCCACATCAGTTCCGCCGCACCCTTGGGAGCCGTCGTCGACGCCTCCTGGACCACCCCGCTCTTCTTCTCCCGCAGGGAGATGGTGGAGCGGCGGTCGCCGTGCGAGGGCGCCGGCAGCTCCACGCGCATCCGGCGTCGCGCGGAGAGCACCTGCAGCGACTCGGAGTACTCGGGAGCGAAGGGGAGGTAGTGCCACACCAGTCGCACCTGCGCCCCGCCGTCGAGTTCGCCGAGCAGCTCGAGCGAGCCGGGGATCACGCCCTTGGGCCAGTGCCGCACAGCGGACAGGCGCACGATCGGGCCGTAGGACGCCTCGATCACCGCCATCTGATGGGCCACCCCTGTCAGCAGGCCCTTGACGTAGAGGTCACGGTCGCGCTGGGTGGCGCCGTCTCCGGCCCCCGCCTCGACCGCGGCCTGCAGCGCCTTGCGCCGCTGCGAGCGGACCTCGCTGGGGAGGTCGTAGGAGGAGGTGGTCACGTGGGCCCCGCCGAACAGAGGCTGGCTCGCGGGCATCAGCACCTCGTGGTCCACCATCCGCAGATCCTTGACGGCGATGTGCTCAGGCATCCGGGTCACGGAGTCGTCGTACTGCTGGGGATAGGCCATCATCACCAGACGGCGGCCGGTCATCCGCTCGAAGTCGGCGACCTCCGCGACCTCCTCGGCGGAGTAGCCCAGCGGGGGCTCCACCAGCACCGGGATGCCCCTGCGCATGAGGGCGAGCAGATCCTCGACGTGCAGACCGTCGGTGGACAGCACGGCGCCGTCCAGCGTCACCGTCTTGGCGCGCACCGCGGCGATCAGATCGGCGACGGACTCGAAGCGGATGTCCTCCTCGAGGCCCCACACGTCCGAGGCCTCCCGTCGGCGGCGCGGGGAATGCTCCACCAGCGCCGCGACCGTGAAACGGTCCCAGCGCCGCCGGAGCACCGGCAGGTGCACGGCCTGGGCCATCGTTCCGGCGCCGATCACGGCAATGTTCAGGGTCTTCGGCATCGGGAGGCTCCTCGGGCTCGGCGGGTCCGGCGGCAGCTCCGCAGGCTCTCGGCGGGCGCCGTGCCGTCTCCGGCATCACGCCCCGGATCACCGCGGGACGCACGCCCGTTTCTACCACACCGACCCGATCCGGGGCCGGGCCGCTCCCCCGTCCCACCTGCGCCGCGAGGGACGAGGCTCACGCAGTCCCGCCGTGGGCGTCGCCCCGCGGAGCACGCCGTCGGGATTATCGTGGAGCGAGGATCAGCACGTCTCAGGAGGACCCTTGTCCAGACGCTTCTACTTCGGCGCCCGCAATGTCTCGCGCCCCTTCGTCAAGCTCCTGTGGAACCCGCGGGTCACCGGGCTCGAGAACATTCCGCGAGAGGGCGGGTTCGTGATCGCCTCGAACCACCTCGCCAACATCGACAGCTTCATGCTGCCGGTGGTGCTGCCGCGGCAGATCCGCTTCGTCGCCAAGGACACCCTGTGGACCCAGAAGGGGCTGCGCGGCCGCATCCTGCACTGGTTCTTCGAGGCCGTCGAGGCAGTGCCGGTGGACCGCGAGGCCCTCTCCTCCGGCAAGGGAGCCCTGCAGGCCGGGCTGTCCATCCTCCGCGACGGCGACGGCTTCGCGATCTACCCCGAGGGCACCCGCTCCAGGGACGGCCTGCTGCATCCCGGGAAGCAGGGCGCCGCCTGGCTCGCCGTGGAGTCCGGCTGCCCGGTGATCCCCGTCGGCATCAAGGGGACCCAGCACATGTTCTCGCGCCTGATCCCCGAGCGGGGCTCCATCACCGTCCGTGTCGGCGCTCCGCTCGAGGTGGACGACATCGACCCCAGCGCCTCCAAGGGGGTGCGACGGCGTCTGCTGAACGCACAGATCATGGACGAGATCCAGAAGCTCTCCGGCCAGCGCCGCGCGTAGGCGCCGCCTCGTTCACGACCGGCGGCGCCGGATCACTGGCCGTCCTCCCGCGACCCGCTCGCGGGCAAGTAGGATCTGGCCAGGCCGCCCCGACCGGGCGGGGGCCGCCGCCCGGACCGCACCCCAGGAGACCAGATGGCCGTCGTCGTCGGATTCATCCCCACCGAGGTGGGTTTCAAGGCGCTGGCAGCTGCCCGCGAGGAGGCGGAGCAACGCGGTGGCCCGCTGATCGTCGTCAACGTGCTGCGCGAAGGGATCTCCGAGGATCCGCGGCACGCGAATGACCAGCACCGCGAGATCGCCCGCGACCATCTGCGCGGCGCCTCCGTGCGCGTGGAGTTCCGCCAGGAGAGCACCGAGGACGACATCGCCGACGTGCTGCTGGACGTGGTCGAGGCCGAGGACGCCGAGCTGCTGGTCCTCGGTGTCCGCCGTCAGCAGGATCTCAGCCGCCACCTGCTGGGGCTCACCGTCCAGAAGCTCCTGCTCTCCTCCAACAGCGAGGTTCTCGTCGTCTGACCACGACACGACGAGACGCGGCCCCCCCCCCACAGGGTGCGGGCCCCCGTTTTAATGAGGGGCCCGGGGCCCCC
>JAKDNE010000388.1 GCA_030451965.1 Brachybacterium sp.
AGGACGATCGCACCTCCTTCATCCTCGAGGCCAGCGCGCACGCCGTCACCGACCTCGCCCGCCACGAGCTGATCGCGATGGTCGAGCCGTTCATGTCGGGGCGGCCCGGGGGGCCGGGCACGAAGGTCATGAACGATCTCTCGCCGGAGGCCGTCATCAAGTCCATCCACATCGCCCAGGGTCTGGGCTCCACCAGCGCGTTCACCTGGCTGAAGCTGCCCGCGGTGGACGATATGGAGCGCGTCATGGATGCCACCACCCTGCCCACTCTGATCCTCGGCGGTGACCCCACCGATGATGACCCCATCGCCCTGCGCGCCACCTGGAAGCGCGCCCTGGACCGACCCAACGTGCGTGGGCTGGTCGTCGGCCGCACCCTGCTGTACCCGGCCGGGGACGACGTCACCGCGGCCGTGCGCGCCTCGGTCGACATGATCCGCTGATCCCCACCCCCGAGAACTCACCCCGAGAAGGAGAGCACCCATGACCACCGGCTCCGAGTTCCACCTGCCCGCCGGCTCCACCGGCCGCGGCCCCTACGAGACGATCATCGACCCCGGTGCGCGAGAGGGCTGGGACCACACCGGCCTGCGCGTGCTCGCCCTTGAGCCCGGCGGCAGTGAGGTGGTCACGGCGAACGGCGTCGAGGTGATGGTCGTGCCGCTCAGCGGCGGCTGCGAGGTCTCCGTCGACGGCCGCACCCATACGCTGCGCGGCCGTGCGGACGTCTTCGCCTCCGCGACCGATGTGCTCTACGTGCCCGTCGGCTCGCAGCTGACCATCGCCTCGCCCGGCGGCGGCCGGTTCGCCCTGGCCACGGCCGTGGCCACCGGCGCCCACCCGGTCGCCCTGATCCGCGCCGAGGACGTGCCCGTCGAGGTGCGCGGCGGCGGGAACATGACCCGCAAGGTGCGCAACTTCGGCACCGTCGGGGCCTTCGACGCGATGGACAGCCTGATCGCCTGCGAGGTCATCACCCCCGGCGGCAACTGGTCCAGCTACCCGGCCCACAAGCACGACGAGACCAGCGAGGATCCCGAGCACCCGGAATCGATGCTCGAGGAGATCTACTACTACGAGATCCAGGACGCCCCCGGCGGCGGCCCCGGATTCGGCTTCCACCAGACCACCTCGAGCGGGGACGAGAAGCCCATCGACGTGCTCACCGAGGTGCGCACCGGCGACACCGTGCTGGTGCCGCACGGCTGGCACGGCCCCTGCGCCGCCGCCCCCGGCCACGACATGTACTACCTCAACGTGATGGCCGGCCCGGAGGCCGAGCGGGCCTGGAACATCACCGACCATCCCGAGCAGACCTGGGTGCGCGGCACCTGGGACGACGCCGGGATCGACCTCCGACTCGCAGGAGAGGCCCGATGACCGCACCGCAGAACACCCCGAGCGGCACGCCGCAGAGCACCGCCCCCGCCGCGGCCCCGCAGGACATCCGCGTCGGTGTCATCGGAGTGGGCCGGATGGGCGCCGACCACGTCGAGCGCCTCTCCCGCCGGATCAAGGGCGCCCGCGTCAGCGTGGTCAGCGACTACCTGCGCGAGACCGCCCAGACGGTCTCCGAGTCCGCTCCCGGCTCGCGTGTCGTGGATACCCCCGAGGAGGTGATCGCGGCCGACGACGTCGACGCCGTGCTGATCGCCAGCCCCGGCCAGTTCCACCGCGACCAGGTGCTGGCCTGCATCGCGGCGGGCAAGCCGGTGCTGTGCGAGAAGCCGCTGGCGATGAACCCGGCCGACGCCTACGACGTGGTCCGTGCCGAGCACGAGTCCGGCCGCGCCTCGGTGTCGCTGGGCTTCATGCGCCGCTTCGATGCGGGCTACGGCGAGCTGAAGGACGCGCTCGAGGCCGGGGAGCTGGGCACCCCGCTGCTGCTGAACTGCAAGCACCGCAACGCCGACGTGCCGCCCGGCTTCACGAACGTGCACATGGTCTACGACTCGGCCGTCCACGAGATCGATGCGATCTCGTTCTTCCTCGAGGAGCCGGTGGTCTCGGTCCAGACGATCATCGGCCGCAGCTCCGAGAACGCTCCGGAGGGGCTCAGCGATCCGATGCTGCTGCTGCTGCGCACCGCCTCCGGCACCGTGATCACCGATGAGCTGTATGTCAGCACGAGGTCCGGCTACGAGGTGCGCACCGAGCTGGTCGGCTCGCAGGGCGCCGCGACCATCGGTCAGGAGACCGGGCTGGTCACCACCCAGCAGGCCGGCGGTCGCTGGGGCGGAGCGGTCCCGGCCGACTTCCGGCCCCGCTTCGTCGATGCCTATGACGCAGAGGTCCAGGCCTGGATCGCGGCCGTGGCCGACGGCTCCCTCGTCGCGCCCCGCTCGGCGACCACCTGGGACGGGTACGTCGCCGCGGCCGTCTGCGAGGCCGCGGAGCAGTCCCTCACGGCCGACGGCGCCGTCGAGGTGAGCCTGCTCGAGCGTCCCGGCCCCGATGGAGCACGTGATGAGCGCTGACAGTCCCACCGCTGACGGAGACGCCGGCCCAGTCGCGAATGGCCCGATCACTCTCGATCTCGCGATCGATCGTGGCAGCTCCACCCCGCTGTACCTGCAATTGGCCGGCGGCATCGAGGACGCGATCCGCAGCGGCGTCCTCGGTGCGGGCAGCCGGCTGGAGAACGAGCTGACGCTCGCGAAGCGACTGCGGCTCTCGCGGCCGACGGTGCGCCAGGGCATCCAGGAGCTCGTGGACAAGG
>JAKDNE010000389.1 GCA_030451965.1 Brachybacterium sp.
GTCACCGGCACGGAGACCACCACCTCCGATGATGCGACCGGGGCCCCGCTGCCCCAGTGGCTGCAGGTGGTGGGCGATGCCAGCGGCGAGGTGCCGCTGACCCACTGGGGCAAGTACCGCGCCCGCGTGATCGGGCAGGCGATCCGTGCCGGCGCGACCGGTGAGGCCCTCGAACCGGTGCCCGAGCAGGTGCCCGTCCCGCAGGTGGTGTTCACCGATCCGCAGGTCACCTCTGTGGGCCTGACCGAGAGCGCCGCCCGGGAGGCCGGGCACGAGGTGGTCACGGCGCGGGTCCCCTTCGGCGGGGCGGCCGGCTCCTCGCTGCTGCGCGACGATGTCACCGGCACCGCCCAGCTGGTGGTCGACCGGTCCGCGAAGACGCTGGTCGGCGCCACGTTCGTGGGCCCCGACGCCTCCGAGCTGATCCACGCCGCGACCATCGCGATCGTCGGCCAGGTGCCGGTGCACGTGCTGCGGCACGCGGTGCCGAGCTTCCCGACGGCGTCCGAGCTGTGGCTGCGACTGCTCGAGGAGCTGCCGCGGGAGCTGCGGGGCGCCTGAGCTCTTCCGGGGTGCTGCGGGGCGCCTGGGCGTTCCCGGGCTGCTGCACGCCGCCGGTCGAGGCTGCACTGCGACCTCCTCCCTGTGGAGGAGATGACAGATAGCACTGGTCGCGGCGGCGGAGGATCGGCTGGAATGGGGGCGTGCCGCTGCCCGCGGCGTCCTCTCGCTCCCTCTCAGGAGATCCATGTTCACGCAGCTGCAGCGCTCCCGTCGGCTCCGCCGGGCGAAGCCCGGTGATGGCAGCGCCCTGAAGGATCTGCGCTGGTGGCAGCTGCTCACCCGCACCCAGTTCTTCCTGGACCCTGCCGAGCAGGAGGGGCGCACCACGCACTACTGCGTCGACGTGCGCTACCTCGCCGCCGAGCTCGAGGGCGGGAAGCTCGCTGAAGGTGCCCGGCATGCCCCGGTCGCGCTGTACCGCGACGGCGCTCAGCTGCACATCGCGAACCCGCCGGTCGCCTTCGCCGTGCCGGGCGGAGCGATCGAGGTGGCGACCAGCATGTACGGCCTGACCCGGATGCATCATGTGCCCGACGGCGGTGAGCCGCGGGTGCTGCGTCCCCATCCGCGGTCCCTGGAAGGCCGACGGGCTCGCTTCGGCCATCGCCACCCGGGTGCCAGCAGGGCGATCGGCGCGGCCGCGATCCTCGTGCTGCTGGTGGGCCTGGTGGTGATGCTCCCGCAGCTCGCCGAGATGGTCACCGCCGTGGAGGTCGTCGCGGCGCGGGTCGGGACCTTCACCTCCCCGATCCAGCTGCCCGTCTGGGCCAACACCGCGCTGCTGATCGCCGGGGTCCTGGCGGCGACCGAGCGTGCGCTGACCCTGCGCAACCACTGGCTGATCGACGCCGACACCACCTGGGCGAGCTTCGTCTGACCCCTCCCGCGAAACGGCCCTCCGACCGGTCGGACCCAGCGAGGTCACCGATCCATCGGCCCCCTGCGTACACATCACCCGTATATGGCGAGGGGAGTACGAATGAGGACACTGGATGCGTGTCCACAGGAGGATCGGACACGGGACAACAAGAAACAGCTCGCCTCGCCCGGGCCCCTGGCCGTAGCGTCTCCCCCATGCCGCAGCAGCCCCTCTTCCCTGCCCAGCCCGCCGCACCGGATGCGATCTATGCCGATCCTCGGCTGGCCGCCTGCTACGACACCTTCGACGGGGAGCGCGACGACCTCGACCACTACCGGGGGACCCTCGCCGAGCTCGCCGCCCGCAGCGTGATCGACGTGGGCTGCGGGACCGGATCGCTCGTCCTGCGACTCGCGGCCGACGGGCTCGCCGTGACCGGTGTGGATCCGGCGCGCGCCTCCCTCGACATCGCTCGCGCCAAGCCGGGTGGTGACGCAGTGCGCTGGATCCATGGCACCGCCGCAGACCTTCCGGCGCTCGGCGCGGACGCCGCGGTGATGACCGGCAACGTCGCCCAGGTGTTCGTCACCGACGAGGCGTGGGCGGGGACGCTGCGCGCGATCCGGGCCGCGCTGCGCCGAGGCGGGGCACTGGTGTTCGAGTCCCGTCGGCCGGAGCGCCGGGCCTGGGAGGACTGGCAGGCGGACACCGAGGACCAGGTGCACGAGGTGCCGGGCCTGGGCCGAGTGGTGTCGCGGCCGACGCGCTTCGAGGTGGCGCTGCCGCTGGTCAGCTTCTCCGACGAGTTCACCTTCGAGGACGGCACCACCCTCACCTCGACCTCCACGCTGCGGTGGCGGGACGAGGCCGAGCTGCGCTCCACGCTCACCGCGACCGGCTTCGCGGTCGAGGAGATCCGGGACGCCCCGGACCGGCCCGGGCGGGAGTTCGTGGTGATCGCCCGGGCGGTGTGAGGCCCCGGGCGATCAGCCCTCCTGGCCACGGCCGCACCGTCGGCGGGCGGCTCGCAGGTGAGGATCTCACCGCCCGCGCTGCCCTCGAACTGGTAGCGACCACCAAGGCGGAGGCCGCCGCTGACCGGCAGAACCAGCGCCGGATGCAGTCGGCGACGGTGACCGCGTCCCACACCTCGGCGAGCACGGCAGGATAGGTCTGCTCGAGCGACCGGACGTGCGCGGAGTGCGCGATGGCGGCTCATCCACCAGGTACCGCTCAGTTATGTGCGCCTCAGAACCACCAATGGTCCCAGTGTGCACGTGACGCGCTGGTAAT
>JAKDNE010000390.1 GCA_030451965.1 Brachybacterium sp.
TGTGCACCGCGGCGACGTCGGCGCCGGTCTCGTCGACGAGGTCCACGCGGGTGGCGACCATCGTGTGGCCCCCTGCGGCGCGGACCGATTCGACGGTGAGGGTGGGGATCAGCCTGTCCCCCGCGACCACGGGACGGTGCAGGGTGAAGGTCTCCTCACCGTGGACCACCCGGGAGAAGTCGATCCCGGCGTCGGGGTCCTCGATGTACTGCGCCTCGGTGGCTTGAGCGAGGGAGACCAGAAAGGTGGGCGGGGCGAGGACGCCCGCATGGCCGGCGCGACGCGCCGCCTCAGGATCGGTGTGCAGCGGCGATGTCGCGCCGGTCGCGCGCGCGAATTCGGCGACCTTCGTGGCCGAGACCGTGTGCACGGGCCCCGCCGGGTAGGTGCGCCCGGCGAAGGCGGGGTCGGGGGTGGTGGTCATGACGTCTCCCGAGGTCTGGTCGGCCGGGGCCGACGGATGCGAACTCCACGATCATCTCACTGCGTGGCGGGCGGGGCGGGGAGGCCGGACTGCGCCGCCCGATCAGAGGGCGCGCCGGGGTCCGGACATGACGAAGGCCACCCGGGATGATCCCGGATGGCCTTCGAAAAAGGGTGCTGCGCCCGCTCAGCGGGTCTCGCGGTGCGCCGTCTGCTTGCCGCAGGTCGGGCAGAACTTCGAGAGCTCGAGCCGATCCGGGGTGTTACGGCGGTTCTTCTTGGTGATGTAGTTGCGCGCCTTGCAATCAACACAAGCCATGGTGATCTTGGGACGCACGTCAGAGGTCTTGCTCGCCACGGTTCGCCTCTTTCGTCCGGGTGGCGTGCCCATCGGCACACCTCGTGGGTCCCCATGCTCGGGGGATGTGGATTCAGCACTCCGGCGGGAACCGGTGTGGTACCGAGGGCGGGGATCGAACCCGCGACCTCACGATTATGAGTCGTGCGCTCTAACCGTCTGAGCTACCCCGGCGTGACCGATGAAGAGGCCCGATCTCGAATGAGACCGGGCCGCCGCATCCATCAGAGCCCTGAAAGGGAATCGAACCCTTGACCTTCTCCTTACCATGGAGACGCTCTGCCGACTGAGCTATCAGGGCAACCTGGTGAACTTTACCCACCTCATCGCCCGGAGGCAATTCGGGGGCTGGTCCCGGTGCTTCGGATCACACGGATCCTCCGCCGTGGCAGATGAGGGATTCGAACCCACGTAGGCATTGCCAGCTGATTTACAGTCAGCTCCCTTTGGCCGCTCGGGTAATCTGCCGTGACTGCTCCCGTTGTCCACGCGATCTGGATCGTGTGGCCGCCGGAAGCGGACCTGGACCAGCATACCGGCGCCGCGCCGGCGATGCGAACCGGGAACGGCCCTTCGGCGCATGAAGAGCGTCACAGCCGTTCCGGGTGCTCATGGACAATGAGGTGGCGGCCCGTCCGGGCGGCCGCACGAAGGAGGGACCCACCGTGGCAGATTCATCGTTCGACATCGTCAGCAAGCTCGATCGTCAGGAGATCGACAATGCTGTCAATCAGGCAGTGAAGGAGGTCGGTCAGCGCTACGACTTCCGGGGCATCGGAGCATCGATCACCCTCAGCGGGGACGAGATCGTCATGACCGCCAATGCGGAGGAGCGGGTGCTCGCCGTGCTCGACGTGCTGCAGTCCAAGCTCATCCGCCGGGGCATCTCGCTCAAGTCCCTGGATGTGGGCGAGCCCAAGCAGTCCGGCAAGGACATGCGGCTGGCGGCGACGCTCAAGGAGGGCATCAGCATCGAGGACGCCAAGAAGATCTCGAAGCTGATCCGTGACGAGGGGCCCAAGGCGGTCAAGGCCCGGATCGAGGGTGACGAGCTGCGGGTCTCCTCCAAGAACCGGGACGATCTGCAGACCGTCATCGCCCTGCTGAAGGGCAAGGACCTGGACGTGGCGCTCCAGTTCGTCAACTACCGCTGACGTCGGGGTGGTGGGAGCGACGCGACCGCAGCCGGCGTGCCTCCGCGCACCCGGAGGACAGCACTGACGCGCACGAGGACCCCGGGCATGCAGAAAGGCCCCGCACCCGTTTCGGGTGCGGGGCCGTCCGCGAGACGAACGACGAACCGAGCACTCAGCCCTGGTTCGACGTGGTGTCCTGCTCCTCCGCGTGCTGGTTCAGGGTCTTGCCCTTCTCCTCCAGCGCATTGACCAGGTTCGCCAGACCCCCACCGACGAAGGAACCCCAGTCCTCACGGTACGAGTCGTAGTCCGTACCGATCCACTCCACGGAGTTCACGACGCTGCTCATGTCGCCGACGATCTCCATGATCTGCTGACCCGCATCGGACACCGCCTGCGCGACCTCGCGACCCTCTTCCGGATTCATACCCTTGAAAGCCATGACCTACCCCTCTCGCCCCGACATGGGGCTGCAAAACTACGAAAGAAAAGAAACTGGAACTGAGATGATCAGGACGACGCTTCGCGCTGCTTCGCTGCGTTCGTCTTCCCACGCTCCGCGAACTCATCGCAGTTCTGCTTCACCTGCTGGGCGAGCTCCTGAAGCGTCCCGGTGAACTCACCGACGTAACGATCCCGGTCCTCACCGGTCCAGTCGAAGCCCTCGACCCTGCTCGCCACCTGCTGAAAAGCCTGCAAGGCATCATCGCCGGCCTGCTGGATCTGCTGGCTCATCTGATCGACGGCCTCAGGGTTCATGCCCTTCTTCATGCTGTCCTCCATGTC
>JAKDNE010000391.1 GCA_030451965.1 Brachybacterium sp.
CAGTTCGCATGACTCTTGGAGGAGCAGAGATATGACCAACACCGCCGGGTCCCCGGACCCGACCGCCCGCATCGACCGCTCCCGCAACCCCGAGGCCCCGTTCGACAAGCTCACCGTCGGGGTGTGCCCCGACCAGTGGGGCGTGTGGTTCCCCGAGGACGAGCAGCAGATCCCCTGGCGCACCGCGCTCGGCGAGATGGCCGAGGCCGGCTTCTCCGTGATGGAGACCGGTCCCTGGGGCTACTTCCCGCAGGACGCCAAGCAGCTGCAGTCCGTCATGGACGAGCACGGCTTCCAAGTCGTGGCCGGAACCGGCTGGGGCATCCTGCACAAGGAGGAGGCCTGGGCGGAGACCGAGCGGACCTTCCGAGCGATCGCCGAGACCCACGCGGCCGTCGGCGCGGAGTACATGGTGCACCTGCCGCCGATGTACCGCGACGAGAAGACCTGGGAGTTCACGGATGACCGCGAGCTGACCGGCGAGGCGTGGAAGCGGTACGTCACCAACGCCAACGAGCTGGGCCGGATCATGAAGGAGGACTACGGGCTCACGATGGTGCTGCACCCCCACGGGGACAGCCACATCGAGACGCCCGAGGAGATCGCCCGCGTCTTCGAGGCCACGGATCCGGAGCTGGTGAGCTTCTGCCTGGACACCGGGCACATCGTCTACGGCGGCGGCGACCCGGTGCAGATGATCGAGGAGTACCCCGAACGGATCGGCTACGTGCACATCAAGGCGTTCGACCCGGACATCACCCGCGAGGCCCACGAGAAGGACTGGCCCTTCGGCGAGGCCGTCGCCAAGGGCGCCTCGGTGCGCCCGCCGAAGGGGCTGCCGGACATGCGGGACCTGGTGGCGAAGCTGACCACCCTGGACCGTGAGCTGTACGTGATCTGCGAGCAGGATCTCTACCCTTGCGATCCGGCCCTGCCGCTGCCCAATGCGATCGCCACCCGCGAGTTCCTGGCCGAGAGCGGCCTGGGCGTGAAGTGAGCGCCTGACACCCACCGCACGTTCCCTCTCCGACCCGCACCGCACACCGCACCCATCGGCCGACGATGAACACCTGACGAAGACGACGACGAAGGAGCATGCCCATGCGCGAGATCGGCATCGGCCTGGTGAGCCTGGGCTGGATGGGGCGTCTGCACGCCTCCTCCTACCAGCGCCTGCCCTCCCGCTTCCCCGAGCTCGGGATCCGGCCCCGGCTGGTGGTGGCCGCAGATCCGATCCAGGAGAATCAGCAGGCCGCGGTCGAGCAGTTCGGCTTCGAGCGGGCGGTGGCGAGCATCGAGGAGGTGCTCGCCGACCCCGAGGTCGAGGCGGTCTCGATCTGCTCGCCGAACTTCCTGCACCGCGACTTCGCCGTCGCCGCGGCCCGGGCCGGGAAGCCCTTCTGGATCGAGAAGCCGATGGGCGTCTCCGCCGCGCAGTCCCGCGAGATCCACGACGCCGCGGCCGCTGCCCGGGACGGGGCCGGGGTCGCGACCGCCGTCGGCTTCAACTACCGTCATGCCCCGGCCGTCGCCCATCTGCGCGCGATGATCGCCGAGGGCCGGCTGGGGCGGATCACGAACGTGCGCTGCTGGCTGATCGCCGACTACGCCTCCTCCCCCGACGGCCCACTGACCTGGCGGTACGACCGAGCCAAGGGCGGCAGCGGAGTGATCGGCGACCTGCTCTCCCACGGCGCGGACCTGGTCCAGCACGTCACCGGGCAGCGCCTCACCGAGGTCACCGCCACCTCCGACACCTTCATCCCCGAACGCCCGATCCCCACGAAGGTCGGGGTCGGCCACGGCGGCTTCGAGATCGGCGACGAGCGGGGCCCGGTGCAGAACGAGGACTGGGTCGCGGCACTCGGCACCCTGTCCGGTGGCGCGCACGCCACCCTCGAGTCCTCCCGGGTGGCGCGCGGGCACCGCAGCGACTACGCGCTCGAGGTGTTCGGCACCGAGGGCTCAGCCCGCTGGTCCTTCACCCGGATGAACGAGTTCGAGGTGCTGATCGGCGAGGGCGGCACCGAGCACGGCTATACCACCGTCCTGGCCGCTCCCGGCCATGGCGACTACGCCCGCTTCCAGCCCGGCCCCGGCATCCCCATGAGCTTCGATGATCTGAAGACCATCGAGGCGGCCGCGTTCCTCTCCGACGTCACGCGCGGCACGCAGCGCGCCCCGAACGCGGCCGACGGACTCAGCGCAGCAGAGATCTGCGAGGCCGTGGTGCGGTCCGCAGCATCACGGGCGTGGGAGAGCGTGCCGCAGAGCTGACCCGGCGTCGGACCGAGCGCCGCCGGGTCGGTGACGCCTCCAGATCGGCTGACGCCGCCCCTGGGCGCCGCCGGCCCGAGGCGCCTCAGGCCGCTGATCGCCCGTCGAGAAACCCTCGGACGATGCCCAGTACTGCGCGATAGCCTGTCCCTACGCCCGGACGAGGCGTTCGCCCGGAGACCGCGCACAGCGGCGGGGGCCCGGACCCCCAGCTCCTCCCGAACAGTCTCGTCACCGTCTCGGGGAGGACTGCGGGGACCATTGAGCGCAGAGCAAGGACCGTCGGCCGAGCCGCCGACCAGCGGGAACAACCGGTTCCCGGATCCTTTCGCGCCCACGCCCCCGAGGGCGACCGATTCCGGGACGCGAGCAGGCTCCGACGCCCGGGCCCCCGCCCCCGGCGACCAGGAC
>JAKDNE010000392.1 GCA_030451965.1 Brachybacterium sp.
CTACGACGACCTGAGGGTCTACGAGGACCTGAGGAGTGGCCAGCTCTCCGTGAACGAGCCGGTGCTCGGCATGGACCAGGAGCTCTTCCTCAGCACTTCGCGGGCGCGGGAGACCACACTAGGAAAGTCCGCGGCGCGGGACGCCACCCGCGCGTACCTGAAGAAGCAGCCGGACCAGAAGTCGGCACAGCTCCGGGACGCCGTGAAGGTCGCGGGACGGCGCGCTGAGCTCGCCGATCAGCCGGTGGACATCATCGCCGGACTGGGCGAGCTGGTCGACGATGCCCTGGCCAGGAGGCGCCTGCCGAGGCGACACCCCGACCTGAGGAAGGCGGTCGCGACGCTGCGGCCCCGCACGGTGATCGCGGACTTCTTCCTGCCCTACCTCACCAGTTCCACCGCCCCGGTCATCCAGTACGCGGCCCCGCCCCGGACCCTGACCGCCGACATCGACCTGGCCTGCACGGACTCGGACGGCCTCGCCGAGGCCACCCTTATGGTTCCCGGCGCGACCCTCCCGCTGACCGTCCGGATCGACGACGGCGATGCCCTCACCACCGACGGCGCGCTCTCCCTGCACGACGGGGAGCACACCCTGACGCTGCAGGACGCCGACGGTCAGGCCATCGCCCCGGTGACCGTCACCGTGCCCGAACCGCTGCGACTGGAGGCTGCTGAACCAGTCGATGACAAGCCCGGGACCTGGTACGTCGAGCTCGACGTCCGCGGCGGCACACCCCCGTACCGCTCCACCTCCGGGACGGTGGTCGACGGGCATCTGGTCAGCGAGAGCGCCCCCTTGAGCGAGACACTGCAGCTCGAGGTCACCGACGCAGCCGGCTGCACCGCCGAAGGCGAGTACAGCTCCGGGCATGCCCCCTGTGACCTGCCCTGCGACGGGGAGGCCGTGCGGGAGGGGTTCCGCTTCTGGATCCCGCAGCCGATCAAGGGCACGCCGATCAACGGATACGACGCCACGGTGGGGCACTTCCACCTCACCGATCCCGAGGGCGCGCAGATCGATCTGACCGAGCAGGTCCAGAAGATCATCGGCCGGGCACCGGAGTCACTCTCCGCCAGGCAATTCGCGAAACTCGTCGAGAATTGGCTCGACCAGATCACGACGGCGGTCGCCGAGGCAGTCGGCTCTCCGGACTGGTTCACCTTCGACTACGCACCTGCACCGAAGGGGGCACTCCACGGAACGCTGCTCATCGGGCGGCTGAGCTGCCTCGGGCTCTCGGCGGAGATATCCGTCGACTACCAGCGGGCGCAGAACAAGTACGAGCGCCAGCTGCAGTACACCGCGGACGGTACGACGGTCAGCGGCACCGCGGTGGACGGGACGGTCACGATCCCGCCCTTCGACGTCGTCGACCTCAACCGCTGTCGCCCCGAGGTCAAGGAGGTCCCGCGCTGTTCCGGGACCGACCGGGAGGTGTCGATCTCCTGGTCCGGCAACCTGTTCGGGAGGGTCAAGCTGACCCCGAAGCTCTCGGGCACGGACAGGTTGCTCGCCGGGGTCTGGGAGGTCCCCACCGGCCGGCCGGCGCTCTCCGATGCGGAGCAGCTCGAGGTCGAATTCGACCCCGACGACAAGTCCCCGCGCTGGGTGCGGCTGACCATCTACACCGCTTCCGGGTGCGAGGTCTCCGACTCCCTCGACCTGGGCTCCGCCCTCAGATAACGGATGCTCACCGATGATCAGGATCCGGCGAGAGACCCTCGAGGTCGCGGTGGTGGGCACCGAGGCCGAGGGCCTGGCTGTGCGGACGCGGCTCGCGCAGCTGTGCGCGCAGGAGCTCCCGGCGGCGCTCGAGCGTGCCATGGCACCGCTGGATCCTGGCGGCGCTGTGCTGCGGATCGACCGCCTCGACATCGACCTGCCCGCCCTGGGCCTCGCCCTGGACGACGTCGTCCCGCAGATCGCGGCGGAAGTACAAGAGCGCGTGCACCGGCTGCGTCGGGCCGGCGACGACACCCTCGTGCCCGAGACCGAGGACCCCGCTGTCGCGACTGCGCGCCGGCTCAGCGCGGGGGAGGCGGCCGATGAGGCCCTGCTGGTCTTCCTGGCCACCGGGCGCCTGCCCTGGTCGTTCCGCCTTCCCGCGGGTGCGGACCTGGCGACGACGCTGCAGACCGCGTGGGACGAGGACGGCGGCCCGGTCGCCACCGGGACGCGGCAGGACCGACTGCGCGAGGTGCTGCGGTCATCGTCTGCCCGCACCCGACTGCATGGCCAGCTTCCGCACCAGATCCGGCTCCGCCTGCTCGCGGCGATCGCTCCCGCGACCGCGGCGGCCGCCCGTGCGGCGCTCGCCGAGGGTCCGGCGGGGCGCAGGGATCTGTCGAGCCGGGCTCGCGCTGAGCGAAGGGTGCTGGAGGCCGCGTTCGCCGCGGCGGCCGACGAGCGCTCCGTCACTGCGACGGCCCTCGCAGAGGTGGCCCTCGAGGGAATCGGCGACCCGGCTGTCGAGGAGAGGCCCGACGCGACGCTCCGCGACTCCCCGGACCGGAACGCCTCACCCGAGCAACGTGGACACGCTGGTTCGGGTGCCGAGGAGCTGTCCGGCCCGTCCGCCGCGGGGGAGGAGACGACCGGCCCGGTCGGCGCTGAGACGCCTGCTCCCTTCGGATCCTCGGCGGACTCCGAGCCCACCCGGCCCACTCAGCCCACGGGCGCACC
>JAKDNE010000039.1 GCA_030451965.1 Brachybacterium sp.
CACAAATGACAAGGTCCCGGGTCGATGACCCGGGACCTTGTCTTCAATATGTGGAAGCAATTGGGCGCTGCGGGAACAGGCGACCACGGGTTCAGAAGCTCGTTTCCGCATGGAATCAAAGGATTCGGGGTGACGGCGACGAGTCGGGCAAGGTTGACGACTCACTGATTGGGGCCTCGGCAGAACCAAGTAAACGACCTCGAACACGCCTCACAGGCAGCGAAGTGGACGCTATGCGAACAGCCCGTGAGCGCGGGGTGAGCGTGAAGGCGATCGCGAAGCAGTTCGGGATTCACCGGGGCACGGTGTGGGCGAAGACTCGGTAGCCGCATTGAACTCTTGCCTCCGCGTGAGCGCAGATCAGCGTTGAGAGTCACAGAACCGCAGAGGACTAACAACTTCCAGGCTGATCTTGGCGCTCAAGTAGCTCTCAGTGCATTCGAGAACGTACTTGGTGCCGCATGGTTTGTCCCGGGCGTTGGCCCCTTTCGGCAAGCGTCGCAGCCGACGACCTTGTATAGACATTGCTGGCAGCCCGCCGGGAGCGATCTGCCGCGATCTCCTAGGAGTTTCACCGTCGAAGAAGCACGAACATGAGATAGATCCCCCCGAGCACGGTGGTGACGAGACCCGCGGGTGGTCCGCCCGGGAGTGCGTGCTGAGCCAGCAGATCGGCCATCGCGAGGAGTACTGCGGCGACGAGCGTCGAAAGCGCGAGGGGCGCCTCAGAGGTACGGACGAGCGCACGCGCGATCGGTGGCGCAACCAGCGGGAGCAACCCGATTGGTCCACACAGCGCGGTCGCGATGGCCGCAAGCATCACCGAGATCACGATCAGCTGGATGCGCAGCGTGCGAGGTGCGGAACCCAGGCTCGTCGCGAGATCGTCGCCGAGCGTGTGCACCTTGATCCGCCGCACGGCAAGTGAGCTGAGCACTGATCCGACCGCGAGAGCCGCAGTAGAGAGAAATACGGTCTGCCATGTAGATGCTGCGAGAGAACCTGCACCCCAGGTGGCTGCCGTCATCGCAGACTCAAGGGAGGCGGACAGGATGATCCAGCTGTTGATACCGCCGAGCAATGCGGCGAGGGCGACGCCAGCGAGAAGGAACCTGCTGCCGCTCTGAGTACTGCGTCCACCGGAGACGGAGAAGAGAACTGCGGCAACGATCAGGGCGCCGATGAGCGCAGCGGGTGCGACGAGTTCCCACTGCGAGCCAACGTAGACCAGCAGGATCAGCACGGCGGTGTATGCGCCCCCGGAAATGCCGATGAGATCGGGGGAGGCTAGAGGGTTACGCGTGACGGTCTGCAGCAGGGCTCCGCTCAGGCCGAGGCACGCACCAACGGCGAGGGCCGTAACGCCACGCGGCATCCGCCATTCCAGGACAACAGTGTGATCGAAGCCCGTCCCCTGACCGGTGAGCACCTGCCAGAACCGATCGAGCGGGATCGCGTAGCTTCCGACGGACACAGCAAGTACCAGCGTGGTGACGCCGACAGCCGCGACGATAACGAGCGAGAGAGCCGTTCTACGACGGCGTCGGTAGACGACTTCGGATGTGGCTCGCGACGCTTCATTTCGCGGCATCGCCACAGAGGGGTGCGGATGCGGTCTCGTCATGTGAGGCTCCGGTTGCGGCGGATAATGAGTAGTAGGAACGGCGAACCGATGACTGCCACGACGATGCCCGCGGGAAGCTCTCCAGGCCAGAACGCGATTCGGCCGACCAAGTCTGCTAAGACGAGTAGCGCGCCCCCGCCAGCAGCGGCGACGAGGTGCCGCAAGGCTGCGGGGAGAGCGAGTCGTTGTGCGGTTGCCGCGGCGAGGTGAGCGCCAAGGAGCCCGACAAATCCGATCGGTCCAACTAAAGCAGTCGCTGCGGCGCTGGCGAGCGCGACAGCCAGCACGGTTGTCGCCCGCGTCGGCAGCAGGCGAGCCCCGAGTGCACGCGCGACATCATCGCCCATGAGGGTCAACTCCAGTGCACGCGAGACCGCGAGGGCTACGATGAGTGACAGACCGATGAGCATTGCCGCTGTCAAATTCGATGGCATCGCAACGCCGACCATCGACCCCGAGAGCCAACTGCGCATGCTGTCGAAGGCTTCGGGTACCGCGAGCATCAGGCCTGTGGTGATCCCGGTGAGCACCGCACCCAGTGCGACACCGAACAGGACAAGGCGCGTGGCCGAGTAGATCCTTCCGCTCAGTCCGACGGCGCTCACGAGGATGGTCGCGGTGAGCGCGCCGAGCAGCGCCCAGGCGCTCTGTGCGACGAAGTCCGCGGCCATACCGGTCGCGATGCCGAACGCGATCATCACCGTCGCTCCGGCGTTGGCGCCGAGGAGGCCGGCATCGGCCACCGGGTTGCGGGTCAGGGTCTGTAGAAGCGATGCGGCGAGGCCGAGCCCTATACCGGCGATCGCGGCAGCAAGTGTCCGGGGGAGTCGGATCTCGACGACCAAGGCCTGAGCAACGATGTCGACATCACCTCTGATCACCCCGAGGACGACCCACGGGCTGGTTGACTGACCTCCAATGAACAGCCCGGATGCCATCGCTGCGCCAAGCACCCCGATGGTGATGAGCGCCGTTGACCAGCGTCTGAGGGGCTGGGATCCTCGCTCAGTCTTGGACGTCGAAGTCATCGAGCGGCGCCATCCGGGAACTGTGCTTCAACGCTTCCTCATAACGCTGCAGTCGTGCTTCATCGACCTGGCTGCTCGTGCGACTTCGACGCCAGTAGCCGAAAACCTGGACCTCGGTTCGGTCCATGCCGCGATCATGGCGGAAGTGATCCCGAATCTGCCGCATCTCCTGATGCTCGCCGCCCGCCCAGACGGTCACGGGTTCGGCGAAGGCAGAACTGGCTTCTAGTGCAGCCGCGACAAGTCGTCCGGTGGTTCCGGGCGGCTCATCCGTAGGACGCGGCAACCAGTGGAGGGCGACGCCTTCCGGTGCTTCAAGCTCAGTGAAGACAGCTTCATCAGGCGTTTCGACCCAGGCTTCTCCTCGCACACCCGGCTGGACCCAGTCGCGGAGGATAGTTGCCAGGGCGGGAATGGCTGTTTCGTCAGCAAACATCCACGCAGGCCGCTCGGAAACGATCGCCGGGCAGAAATGCGGACGCGGGCCAAGGATTCGCACGGCGATCCCCGGCTGTGCGGCGGCGAGCCACCTCATCACCGGGCTGTCTCCCTCGTGTCGCACGATGTCGACGTCTAGCTCGCGCACCCCAGCAGATGATTCTCGATAGTCGCGCACCGTGTAGACGCGCGACACCATGGCATCACTTTTTACGTCAGGGAGCTCAAGCCGAATCGCTGGGTTCGTGACACGCCAGCGCTCTGCGTCGCCATCGTGGTCGAGGGTCGCTGTGACGCGGACGACCGACGGGGCGATCTCAGCCACTGCGGTCACCGTCATCGTCCCGTGATTGACACCGGCGCGATGGTCAGGATGGTCAAGAACTTTCTGATGGCGACCACCATAGAGCGCATTGCTCACGTTGTTCATTTCCTACTCCATGATTTATTACACTAAGGTTGCCCTTACCTTACTCCATTCGCAAAGGAACACACATGCAACGAACGCGCCGACACTCGATCACGGCTCTGGCCCTCGTCACAACGGCAACACTCGCACTCGCGGGCTGCTCCGGAACGAGCGACGCCGAGCCGGACGGCACCGGCCCTTCGGCCTCTGGCGACGCGAGCATCGTGATCGAGCACGCATACGGGACCCTCGAACTTGACAAGGCACCCGAGCGCGTGATCACCCTCGGCCTGTTGGAAACCGATGTGGCCGTTGACCTCGGAGTCACTCCGATCGCGATTGCGAAGTTCTTCGCAACCCCGGACGGCATCGCCCCGTGGCTTGCCCCCGAGCTCGACGAGGCGCCCGAGATCATCGACACCACAACGACCGGTGCCAATGGTGCCGAACTCGATGTCGAGGCGATCGCCGCTCTGGACCCTGATCTGATCATCGCAACCACCTACACACAGCTCGGCCAGTACTACGACCAACTCGCGATGATCGCTCCCGTCCTCGGCCCGTCGGACGCGAACTACCTACAGCTCCCGTGGCGCGATCAGACACGCGCCATCGGTGAGTCGCTGGGGCTACTGGAAGAGGTCAACGACCGGATCGCCGCAGTCGAGGAACAGATGGTCGAAGCTGCGGCCGAATACACAATCACCAAAGGTCACGATTACACGCTTTCACTGGGCACCCCCGACCAGATCAAGGTCATGAACGATCCCGCCGATGCGAGCGTCGAAATCATGAATGCGTTCGGCATGACCTTCAGCGAGACAGCGGCAGCCCTCCCCGGCCTCGGCGACGGATCCGGATCAGCAGGAGTGTCGGAGGAAAACGTTGCCGCGCTCGACGCGGACATCGTCATGATCGGGTTCTTCGGCGCCGACACCCAGACGTTCTGGGAGAGCTCAACGCTTTTCCAACAGCTCAACGCGGTCAAGAACGGCGGATTTATCGCGATGGATCTGTCGGCCAGCACGGCGCTGCGCAATCCTTCACCGCTGTCGATCCCGTACGTCATCGACGAGGTCATCGCAGGGAGCATCGTGCCCGCGCTCGGGGAACAATAACCGCATGGTGAGTGGGGGCACCGGCGTGCCCCCACCCTTCCCTGGAAGAATTGGCGACATGACATCCGAGCCCACGCCTGCCCGTCGTGGGCGGCCCAGAAAGATCACTCGCGAGGCGATTGCCGACGCGGGAAGGCGGCTCACCCTCCCCAAGGTGACCGTGGCCGATGTCGCGCAAGAACTCGGGGTAGCTATCCGATCGCTCTACAAGCACACGAGCGGCATCGAGGATATTCAGATCATCACCGCCGAAGCAATCTTCGCCTCTTGGGAGGCACCCGCCCCCGAAGGGCAACCGCTTGAGGAGCATCTGCTCGCCATTGCATCGTCGCTGCGGCGGCTCGCGATCGAAAACCCGGGCATCGCGGGATTCCTGCTGCGAACCTCGTCGGATATCTCTCCCGCCCTCGTCGCCGCGATGGATGCGCACCAGCGCTCTGTTGCCGAGGCTTACAGGCTCCCCCTGGTCCACAGCTCAATCCTCTTGGCGACTGTCGCTGAGCATTCGCTGGCGGTCACCGACGTCGTGCACGCCGGGGAAGGTCGACGCCGAGACCTGCGACGCATGGCCAACGATCCGCGCTTTCCCGCGTTGTCCGCGACTGCACGTGTCCTCAAGCACGAAGACGCCGAACGCCACTTCCTCTTCGGGGCGCACGCACTTATCAAGGGACTGCTCGATTCGATCACGGGCATCCCCGGCCAACCAGACCAGATCGAAACGAGACCAGATGACGACTCCAACTCGACGCCCTAAAACCTACGACCCAAAAAACCCTTCAGCGACTGGCGGGAGGCTGCGCGGCACGCAACTCACCCTCGCGTACGACCGACGTGAAATCTGCCGAGACCTGAACGTCGAAATCCCGCAGGGCAAGGTTACGGTCATCATTGGGCCGAACGCCTCGGGCAAGTCCACCGTTCTCAGGGCCCTCGCCCGCTTGATCAATCCCACGGACGGCGCGGTTCTGCTTGATGAGACCGACGTACGACGCTACGCGCCTAAGGAGTTTGCGCGGCGGCTCGGAATTCTCCCGCAGACATCGACGGCCCCCGTCGGCATCACCGTGTCAGAGTTGGTCACGCGAGGACGATTCCCCCACCAACGTGCACTGAGGACGCTAACGGAGGCGGACACCAGGGCGGTCGAGCACGCGATGGCAGCGACCCGTATCGCTGAGCTCGCTGATCGGCCCGTTGCAGAGCTCTCGGGCGGACAACGCCAGCGAGTGTGGATCGCGATGCTGCTCGCGCAGCAAGCGCCCGTCATGCTGTTGGACGAGCCGACCACGTACCTCGATGTATCCCATCAGCTCGAAGTCCTCGAACTGGTGCGAGGACTGAACCAGAACGATGGTCGCACCATCGTTCTGGTGCTGCACGATCTCAACCAGGCGGTCGTCTTTGCCGACGAGCTCATCGTCGTCAGTCAGGGACAGATCGTCGCGCGCGGCACCCCCCAGCAGGTCATGACAGGAGAACTGCTCCGCGATGTGTTCGGCATCGAGGCACGCATCCTTCACGACCCGGAACTCACAGCCCCTGTCATCGTCCCCCTCACCAGCGTCGCGAACACGCGATGACAATGAGAGCTGGTCGCGCCGTCCTTGCTCGCGGCGCGCGCCGACGGCTGCATCCGGTCGGTAGTTAGCCCCCGAGACCGGGAGATCAGCGTTGCGAACGGATTACTCGGGGTTGATAATCGCCTGCGGAAGCGCCCCAGAAGTATAAGAACACTCATGCCACGGCTCGGCTCACCGGCCCAGGCTTGGCCCACCACGGCGTGGATCGGTGGAGGCAAATCGGGAGGCGCGTAGTTGGCGCTCGCGCTCGGCAAGCATGCGGGCAGCCTCGCGCTTAGCCTCCTCCGATGCACGAGTCTGCCTAATCCGTTCGACCGCCTCGGCCGGGGTCAGCGTGCAAAGCGCATCTGCTTCGGCACGGGCGTGCTGAGCGGTGCGGGTCGCGTCTTCGACCAGGCGTGCGGGGCGCGCGTTGACGTACGCGCCGGGGTTCTGCCGCACGGTCTCTTCTCCGAAGATGCGGGCGTAGACGCCCAGGCTGGGCCACGGGTTCGGTTCCAGCGCGGCATGCAACGCCTGCGCAGCGGTCGCGTGCTGTTGCTCGGCTTCGATCACGCGCGGGTCGGCATCGATCCGGGGACGGGTGACGCGCTCGACCCACGCATTCTCCCCCTCGTTCCATCGGGGCAGATCACCCCACGCTCTCTTGAGCACCCGCTCCACGTCTCGGGCGACACCTCGCGCGGCGTCGTGTTCGGCAGTCGCGCGACGCTTCTTGAGCCTCCACACGATCCACGCCTTCTCTTGGGCGGTCTTCTCAGCGGCATCGGCGGCTTGCCAATTGGTGAACGCTTCCCGTGCCTGCGCGGTCAGCGGCTCGGCGACCTCAGAACGTACGAGTTCAACCTGCTGCTTAGCTTCCTTGTTCGCCTGGACTACATGGTCGCGTTCGGCGCGCTGCCGCGTGTATAGGTCGTCCAGGGCTTCGGCGGCTTGCTGCCACTGTGCCGCTCGAGCCTCGGCTTG
Organism: Brachybacterium sp.; assembly: GCA_030451965.1. Lineage (GTDB taxonomy): Bacteria > Actinomycetota > Actinomycetes > Actinomycetales > Dermabacteraceae > Brachybacterium. Next base: position 7,167 of record JAKDNE010000039.1, read on the forward strand.
TTCGGCACGTCGAATCAGCGCAACTACTTCGGTGCTGACGAGTTTCGCGGGGCCGTCATCCACGAGACCGCGCACGGCTTCTGCTGCTTGCTGTGTGGCGTGGGGGAGTCCTCGGTCTGCGCGGTCGCGTTCGAGTGCGTCAATGAACTGCTCACGCGCGGCGGGCAGACTCTCGGCGATGATGTGTAGCTGGTTCTCGCTGGTGCCTCGGGTCATGCCGACGTACACGGCGGCTCCGCTCATCGCGTCGCTAAGGATCGTGTGCGACCCCTTGGCGGTGACGCCCTGCACCCCGTACGCGGTCGAAGCATAAGCAAGATGCGCATGCCCGGCGACATACGCGGCAGGCAGGCGCACGGAGTGCTCGCGTTTGCGGTCACTGCTTCCTTCGGCCGCCCACACGGTGCCGTCAACCTCGACGTGCTGCACGATCCACAGTTGCCGGTTCGCGACCCCCAGGATGGTGTCGTTCTTCCGCGTCTGGATCAGATCACCGCAACTAATGGGGAGGCCGTCGCTGCCTGTCATAGGCGCGGCGTCGTCCACGGCCCCAGCACCTGCGCGTTGGTCGCGGATGTGCTCGTTCAGGCGGGCGGCTTCGTCGTTGGTGGCGACCGTGACCGCCTCCCCATCCTTCCGGTTGCGGGCGATGTGCTCGTGCAGGTGCTCGGCGTCGGCGTGTAGGCGGATCAGGCCGAGCGCGGCAAGTTGGTCGAAGACCTTGCCGGGATCGTTCCGTTCCCGCAACCGCACCGACAGTTCGGCGTAGGCGGGATCGGTGAAGCGGTGGACTTCGGCCATGTCGATGGTGCGGCCGCGAATCTGCGCGGCCATATCGAGCACCCCGCCTCTGCCGACGGCTGGCAGTTGCGCCCGGTCACCCACAAGCGCAACCGTCGCGCCCGACTCGGCGGCAACGGTGAACAGGGCGATGGCACTGTCCTGGTCGAGCATGCCCGCCTCGTCCACGACAATCCGCTCACCCGCTCGGAGGCATGCCGCATCGGGTGGGCCGGTATAGGTGCGTCCGGTCTCAGGATCGGTGTCGCCGGGTTCCAGGCGTGTCCATACGCCATCGGCGTTCCAGCGGTAGCCATGCGCGTGGACGAGCGCCGCCACCGAATCCGCAGGAACCCCGAGCGTCTGGTGTGCGACGTCGGCGGCCTTCTTCGTCGGCGCAACCACCCGCGTTGCTCGACTTTCCCGCTCGGCAGCTTGGATGGCCGTGGCAAGCATGGTCGTCTTCCCACTGCCCGCTGCCCCTTCCACGACCACCAGCGGATCAGCCGATGCGAGTGCTGCTGCCGCTTCCGTCTGCCCGACGTCGAGGCCGGCGGCCTGCGCCAACTGGCGCACGTCCGGCACTGCCGGCTCGATCTTGGGTATGCGGGCGGTGAGGAGGTCGCGCAGTTCGGTTTCGGCTTGCATGACGCGCACGCTCGTCAGATGCGCCACATGCTCCAGCGCAGGCTTGTCCGGTGGGAGGATCGAGAAGCAATCCTCCAACGCCAACCGCGACGCCGCCGTGATGAACTCTCGTATCTCGGCAGGAGATGCTTGCACGCCGTACTGGGTCATGATCCGCGCCGCGTGCTCAGTCACCGTGTGCGCCGTCCACGCGGAACTGGAAGCGGCGCAACGATCCAGCGCGCGGGATGCAACCTCCTGCACACTCAACTCGTCCAATCGCACCGATGCGCGCGGCGCTGGCCGTTGCAATGTTGCGGGGTCGTATCCGGCCTCGCGCAGCTCCGTCACCCAGCCGGTTTCCTCGGCGAGGGAGGTGGGTTTCTTCGCAGGCCGCTGGTAGGCCCATGCTTCGGCTTGCAGCCGGGTGGCGACGACCGGCCCCATGCTTTCGCCGGGGTGCGCGTGATCCCATTCGGTTTCGAGGCGTTCGAGGTTCTCGCCTACTTGCTTGCCGCGCTTCGACATGAGCGCGTTGAACGGCTGCAACTGGGCCACCTCGCCGGTCACGGGGTCGAGAGTCAGGCCGTGCCGGTCAAGCACAGCATGCAGTTCGGGGCTGGCGGCGATCACCGCGGTGCCCAGGGCGCGGATCGCGCTCTGCTGCTTGAACAGCGCGGCGGTGAACAGGCCCCGCCATTTCCCGGCCGCCCATACCCTTGTGCCGATCTGCATGTGAATGTGCCGGTGCGGATCACCCGCTCTGCTCGTTCTGTGGGTGATGCCGACGACGTGCATCTGCTCGACGGGCACGACCTCCTGCGCCCCCAGCGACCCCACGCGAGTCACGGAGTGGAGGGCGAGCCAGCGCCGAATCTCCGCCAAAGCGTCCTGCTGGGCGGCATCGAGAGCGTCGGAGACCTCCGGGTGCAGAGCGGCGGCGATCGACAGCGACTTGGGCGTGTTGATGACCATCTCCATGAACCGGGGCGACGCCTTGCGATCCGACCCCGCACCCCGAGGTCTTCCCATCGACTCACCCGTGAGCGGGTTCACCCAGTCCACCCACCCCGCATACGCGGCAGGGTCAAGGGCCAGCTCAGCGGTCACCGCGCCCGATCCGTCGAGCGCCGCGAACTGCGCGACGGTCGTCTCCGCGCCGAGGTAGTAGTCGTCGGCGCGGGAGCGGTCGGACTCGACATAGCGCAGCGCATCAGCCCCGGTGCCCCGGAACGGGATCACGCCGCCATGCATCCCGACCACCGCCCTTCCGCCGCCTCATTGGGCATCTAGCGTATCAGCAACTACGGCACTTAGGATACGTTCATTCTGAGATTGGGGCGAGAGAATGGGTGCTGGGGTGGAAGGCGGGGTACATAGGTGGCGCGTGCGGAGCGTGCTCGGCAAGGTCGGCGGCACGGGGTCAGGTGGCGCGGACATGACGGCGGCGACTGTCCTGAGAGAATGAGGGGCATGCCGAGTTCCGTTCAGTTGATCCGCGCTTCCGACCTCTCAGACGTCGCCGAGTACGCGTATGCGGCCACAGCACCGAAGGACTCTCGGTTGATCTTCCTCGCCGGATCGTGCCCGCTTGACGAGCACGGTACCACCGTCGCGGTCGGCGATTACGCGGGCCAGGCTGCCGCATGTATCGAAACGATGAAGCGTGCTCTCGCCGCTTCTGGCGCGACGATCCAGGATGTCATCAGCACTCGCGTGCTGGTCGCATCTTCTTCGCAGAGCAATCTTGTTACGGCCTGGGAGGTCGTGCGCGATGCCTTCGGAGAACACGACGTGCCGAGCACGTTGATGGGCGTGACGGTGTTGGGCTACGACGACCAGCTGGTCGAGATCGAAGCGGTTGCCGCCGTCATTGACTGACTGCGAAGCCCGCCGGTAGGTGGCGAAAAGCTTGCGTCAGAGTTCCATGAGCAGGCAGCCCGGCACACCGTTCGGGGCAGGTCGGAAGCCGTGCCGGGCGTAGAGTCTCGCGGCGGGGTTGCCGTCCTCGACGGAGAGGCTGATCGCCGCGACGCCACGGGATCGAGCTGTCTCGGAGATTCGATGCAGGAGCAGTCCACCAATGCCTTGGCCTCGATGCGCGGCGCTGACCCAGATGCTCAGCTCCGGGATGGTGTCCGCGACGAATCCGTAGCCGGGGTCTTGGGCGGTGAAGTAACGTAGCCAGACCACTGCGACGACCATTCTGTCGGCGTCCTCAGAGACGAGGCCGAAGTCCTCATCTCTTGGCCACTCGTCGTAGTAGTGGCGGAACTGCGGGGTGTCCTCGACCTCACGCATGGTGAAACGCGGGCCGTTCCAGTTCAGGTTGTCGAGCGTCGCCCGCGCGAGCAGCCCACGGTCTGCCGCCGTCGCTTCTCTCACGAAATCAAAGGTCATGCTCTGCGTTTCGTCCAACTATCCCGCGCGTCCGCGTCGTCCAGGCGGGAGCAACCCCTTCGAGCGGGCGCGGGCGACCCAGCCTTGTGCGGTGGAGAGGGGTACGCGGCTGATTTCTGCCATCTTCGCGGTCGGGTTTGTCTCCCCGTCGTCTACGAGGCGGGTGTGTTGGAGGGCGACGACTTCGTAGAAGTCCGCGATCCGCTTCGGGTTCCCCAACGGCTGCATGACCTCTGAGGAGTGGAGAATGCGACCCGAGGGCATGGTGAGTGTGCCGCCCTCGAAGCGGGTGGCTCCGGTGACGGTGAACTGGCGGCGGTTGATCGCCGCCTCAATCCGGGAGGTCGGCAAGTTCCGAAGGATCGGGCTGGCCACCGGGTCGCCCGCCAGCTCGGGCAGGTAGACGATCCCCGTGATCCGCACTTCACCCATTGGCTCTTGGTGCATGAGGTATTGGCGTTGCAGGCGTAGCAGCACGCGGGTACGGGACTGGGTGTGCTCGATGAGGAACCAGCGACCGTCGCGACCATCGTTATACCCGCTCAGGTTCCCGTCCGACCCCGGCGTGGGGTATGTCCGCTTGTCGTACTTGAGCGCGGCATCGATGGCTACCGAGTCGGCAGAAGAGGCGATCACGGGAGGATCAGGCATCACCCAGCCTGCTGGCAGGTCTTCGGGGACCAGCAGCGGCATGTCCTCCACGTCTTGACTCATGCCTCTGATCGTAGTGGAACCACCACTTCATCTCAAACAATGGCCGTTACGCGAGGAGTGTGCTACCTTGGTTCTGGCGTATCTGCTTTTGTATGAGATTGGTGGTGAGTGGCCTGACCCCAGCCCCGACCCGTGAGCGCCCACCACACGCGGCGCAAAGCCGGGCTGCGCTCGGGGCAGGGGCGGGGAGCGATCCGGGGCAGCTCCGTCTCCGCACGATCCGCCGTGCCGAACCCGACATGGGGCAGCTCGTGGAGGGGGTGCTGAACATCACCCAGGCGCGTTGGGAGGCTTACCGGGCCGGGGAACCTGACCCTTACGACCTCCCGATGCCTGCGAATCTGAGCCTGATGTCAGATGCGCGCGGCAGAGTAGAAGAGCATGAAGAACCCGAGCTGTTGCACCGACGAAAGAGCACCGCATGACCACCACCGCTCCCACAGTCATCCCGACCAACGCGCAAGCGGACGATCGGCCGGTGCTGCTGGCTGTGTCCTATCTCCGCGTCTCGACCCGTGAGCAGGCTGAGCGGGGCGGAACCGAGGAGGGGTTCTCGATCCCCGCGCAGCGAGAGGCCAACGCGAGGAAGGCCAACGAACTGGGCGCGCGGGTTGTGCGGGAGTTCGTGGATGCCGGGGAGTCTGCGAGGTCTGCGGATCGGGATGGGTTGCAGGAGATGTTGGCGTTCATCGCCGCCACCCGGATCACGTTCTGCATCGTCCACAAGCTCGACCGGCTCGCCCGCAACCGTTCGGACGATGTGAAAATCCACGAAGCACTCATAGGCGCAGGCGTCACCCTGGTGTCGGCGACCGAGAGCATCGATCAGACGCCGTCGGGGATGCTCGTGCACGGCATCATGTCGAGTATTGCGGAGTTCTACAGCCGCAACCTCGCCACCGAAGTCACCAAGGGCCTCACCCAGAAGGTCGCCCAGGGCGGCACCCCGATGCGCGCCCCCATCGGCTATTTGAACGTCCGCAAGACGGACGACAACGGGCGGGAGGTTCGCACGGTCGAGGTCGATCCCGAACGAGCACCGCTCATCACCTGGGCGTTCGAGCACTACGCCGAAGGCGAGACCTCCGTCACCGGCCTCCTCCGCGACCTCACCGCACGGGGGCTACTCACGGTGCCGACGCCGAAGCGTCCGTCGAAGCCGTTGGGGAAGAACACGCTCTACAAGCTCCTGACGAACCCGTACTACGCGGGAGTGATCCGCTACAAAGGTGCGCTGCATCCGGGCGCGCATGATCCCATCGTGGAGCCTGCGCTGTTCGACAAGGTGCAGTCGCTGCTCCGGGCGCGGACGGCGAAGATGACCCGGCACGTCCAGCACGCCCACCACCTCAAGGGCCTGCTGCACTGCGGCACCTGTGGGTCGCGGATGCTGCTCGACTTCGCCACCAACCCACGCGGTGTCACCTACGCCTACTTCATCTGCTCCGGCCGCGCTGCGAAGAAGACGACCTGTACCAGACGCGCGGTTCCCGTCGCGGTCGCGGAACGTCTCGTCGCGGACTCCTACGCGAGCATCACGATTAGTGACACCACCTACCAACGAATCGCGGCCGACGTTGATGCGGCATTCGACAAGCGCAACACCAGCCAAGACCAGAAACTTGCCGATCTGACGGCGAACCGAGCCAGGTTGGAATCCGAGTCCGACAAGCTCCTCGCCGCGCACTTCGCCGACGCCATCGACCTCGACACGTTGAAAAGGCACCAAGACCGCATCCGCGCGGGCCTCGCCGATGTGAACCGCCGACTCGCTGAACACAGCGAGCACCACACCGGCGGGCGCGCCTTCCTCCACGACTCGCTACGGCTGCTCACCGACGCGCACCGTGCCTACACGCGCTCCGGAGACGCTGACAGGCGACTCGCGAACCAAGCGTTCTACACGCGCCTCGACATCACCGACGACGAACAGCTCCGTCCCACGCTGGCCGAACCTTTCGCGACGATCTTCCGCGAAGCGCACCAGGGCGGCGACGAAGGCAAGGAAGCGAAACGGGAACACACAACATCTTTCGATGTCGCGTGTTCCCGTAAGACACTTTGGGTGGAGGTAAGGGGACTCGAACCCCTAACCCCCTGCTTGCAAAGCAGGTGC
>JAKDNE010000393.1 GCA_030451965.1 Brachybacterium sp.
CCCTCCCCCCACCGCCGGCGCGGGCTGCTGCCGCTGATCATCGGTCTGGTGCTGCTGCTCGTGATCGGTCCCGCCGCGACCATCGGCGGCATCGTGTGGTCCGTGGGCTCGATCGCCGGTGACGCCGCCTCCGGGCCGACGGTGATCGACGGGGCGAGCGGCGAGGTCGACGTCTCCGCGAACGAGATGCTCATCGTGTACGTGCCCCAGGAGGATGCCGCCGGTGCCGAATGCACCGCCGAGGGGACCGATCCGGGCGTGGTGAGCGTGGTGCCCAGCACCTCCTCGGTCACCTTCGGAGACGGCTCCCAGTACGAGCAGAAGATCGGGGTCGCCGTCCTCGAGGACACCACGGTGACGATCTCCTGCGACGGCACCGACGCTCCCGCCTATCTCGGCCCGTACAGCCTGTTCGGGATGGCGGCCCCGCTGCTGATCGGCCCGATCATCGGCCTCGTCACAGGACTGATCGGTCTGGTCCTCACGATCGTCGGGATCGTCCTGCTGGTGCGATCGCGCCGGCGCTGAGACGCGCCCGCGCGCGTCGTCTCAGCAGGTAGGCGCACCTCGGCCTCGAGGTCCCACCCTGACCTAGAGTGTGGGGCAGAATCCCGACCCTCGAGGATGGAGTGGTGATGATGCACCCCCGTGCAGGCCTGAAGGCGCTGGAGGAGGACCTCGTCGACGTCGACGCGCTCCTCGACGCGTACTACGACAACCATCCGGACCCCGCAGACCCCGACCAGGCCGTCGCCTTCGGCACCTCGGGGCATCGCGGCTCCTCCCTCGACACGGCCTTCAACGAGGACCACATCGCCGCGACCACGCAGGCGATCATCGAGTACCGCGCGGCCCAGGGGATCAAGGGGCCGCTGTTCATCGGCCGCGACACCCACGCGCTCTCCCGTCCCGCCTTCGACACGGCGCTCGAGGTGCTGGCCGGCAACGACGTCGCCGCGCAGGTGGATTCGCTGGACGGCTTCACCCCGACCCCGGCCATCTCCCACGCGATCCTGACCCATAACCGGGGCCGGTCGGCGAACGACCCCGGGCGGGCCGACGGCATCGTGGTCACCCCGAGCCACAACCCGCCCCGTGACGGCGGCTTCAAGTACAACCCGCCCCATGGTGGCCCGGCAGACACCGACGCGACCTCCTGGATCGCCGGCCGTGCGAACGAGCTCCTCGCCGCGGGCCTGCGCGGCGTCCGCCGTCACAGCCGACAGAAGGCGCTGCAGGATGCCGAGGGCTACGACTACCTCCACACCTACGTGCAGGATCTCCCGAACGTCGTCGACATGGAGGCCATCCGCCGGGCCGGGGTGCGCATCGGCGCGGATCCGCTGGGCGGCGCGGCGGTCGACTACTGGGCGGAGATCGGAGAGATGCACGATCTCGATCTCACCGTGGTCAACCCCGAGGTGGATCCCCGCTGGTCGTTCATGACCCTGGACCGGGACGGCAAGATCCGCATGGACTGCTCGAGCCCGTGGGCGATGGCTTCGCTGCTCGAGAAGCGCGACGAGTACGACATCGCCACCGGCAACGACGCGGACGCGGACCGCCATGGCATCGTCACCCCCGACGGCGGGCTGATGAGCCCCAACGACTACCTCGCCACCGCGATCCGCTACCTGTTCGCACACCGCCCCCACTGGCCCTCCACGGCCAAGGTGGGCAAGACGCTCGTCTCCTCCAGCCTGATCGACCGGGTCGTCCACTCGCTCGGCCGGGAGCTGTACGAGGTGCCGGTGGGCTTCAAGTGGTTCGTGCCCGGGCTGATCGACTCCTCCGTCGGTTTCGGCGGCGAGGAGAGCGCCGGCGCCTCGTTCCTGCGCCACGACGGCTCGGTGTGGACCACGGACAAGGACGGGATCATCCTCGCGCTGCTGGCCTCGGAGATCCTCGCGGTCACCGGCCGCTCCCCCAGCACGCTGCATGCCGAGCTGGTCGAGGAGTTCGGCACGAGCGCCTACGCCCGGGTGGACGCTCCCGCGAACCGTGAGCAGAAGGCGAAGCTGAAGGCGCTCAGCGCCGAGCAGGTCAGCGCGACCGAACTGGCCGGGGAGCCGATCGTCTCGGCGATCACCGAGGCTCCTGCCGGGGGCGCGATCGGTGGTCTGAAGGTGTCCACGGAGTCGGCATGGTTCGCCGCCCGACCCTCCGGCACCGAGGACATCTATAAGATCTATGCCGAGTCCTTCCAGGGCGAGGAGCACCTGGGGCAGGTGCAGGATGCGGCGAAGGCTCTCGTGGACGAGGTCCTCGCCGACTGACCCGAAGGCGCCCCCAAACGCCGGATCCTGCTGAGCGGGGTCCGGCGTTCGCATGCCCGGGATGGGGCCGGAGAGACCTGGGCCCACGCGGGTCACTGGCAAAATCGGAGTCAAGGAGTGGTCAAGGTGGCGTCCGTTACGTGGGCGTGGCGCCTCGCACAGCGCCCTTGCGCGGTCGAATCTCCGGGTGAAACATGGGGTCGAAAGTAAAGTTTCCGTAGGGTATTGTGCTTCGTCGGACCCACCGGAGACACCGCCCACCGCAGCCGTCGAGCTCGCGACAAGGAGAGGGGGGACCACGCCTATGCGCCTGCGCGCGCGTTTGTGCACGTATTCAGCAGCCATTGCCGTGGCGTTCCCCCTTGCCGTCGCCCCTGCTCTCGCCGAGATGACCGACGGCG
>JAKDNE010000394.1 GCA_030451965.1 Brachybacterium sp.
CGTTGAGCATCGTGGTGGCCGTGCTGTGCGGGCTCACCGCTCTGCTGGGTCTGTACTACGCGCTGCGCGAGCTGGCCGCGGACCTGGTGCTGCTGGGCGCCTGCGCGCTGCTGGCGCTGAGCTGGGTGGTGCTCGGTGCGGCGCTGACGCTGCGCGACATCGGCGGAGGGTCCCCCGAGGACCCGATCACGCTGTACGGCTACCTGCTCACCGCCGTGGTGCTCGTGGTCGGCGGAGGCTGGATCGGACTGTTCGAACGCAGCCGCTGGGGGAGCCTCGTCGCCGGGCTCGGGGCCCTGGTCAGCGCCGTGCTGCTGATGAGGCTGCACCAGATCTGGCCGGGAGGCTTCGCATGACCGCCGAGCACGCCGTCACCACCGCCGGACGCGGCACCCGGGGGTTCGAGATCGTCCTGATCGCCGTGTACGGGATCTTCGCGATCTCGGCGACCGCCCGCAGTCTGGTCCAGACGCTGCGTGACTTCTCCTTCGCCCCCGTCGCCTACATGCTGTCGCTGCTGGCCGCCCTCACCTACATCGCCGTGACCATCGCGCTGGTCCGGCGCGGTCGGCGTTCGGTGCTCGCCCGCAGGCTGTGCCTCGCCGAGCTGGCCGGGGTGCTCATCGTCGGCACGCTCACCCTGGTCGATCCCGCGCTCTTCCCCGATGCGACGGTCTGGGGCCATTTCGGTCAGGGCTACGGCTTCGTCCCCCTGCTGCTGCCGGTGCTCGCGCTGCTCTACCTGCGGCGCAGCGGGAGGCGCGACGGGGCCTCGGGACCTGTGGCCTGAAACACGTCGCGCCGACCGCGTAGCGTACTGCCTGTGACCTCCGACGACCCCTCGCGCAACAGGCCCTACGCCGCCCTCTTCCGCCACCTCCTCAGCCGGCTCGATCCGGAGCAGGCGCACCGTGTGACGGTGCGGGCGCTGGCGTCGGCCCACGCGCTGCCGGGCGGTCCGGCGCTGCTGCGCGCCGCGTTCTCGGTCCCCGACCCGATGCGCGACCCTCGCCCCGTTCGACGCGTTCTCGGAGTAGAGCATCGCAGTCCGTTCGGACTGGCGGCCGGCTTCGACAAGGACGGCGAGGTGCCCCTGGCACTGCTGGACCTCGGTTTCGGCCATGTCGAAGTGGGCACCGTGACCGCGAAGGCGCAGCCGGGCAACCCGCGACCGCGCTCCTTCCGGCTGGTGGCGGACAGATCATTGATCAACCGCATGGGGTTCAACAACCACGGGGCCCAGGCCCTCGCCAAGCGGTTGGCCCGGGCACGGCGCTCCGAGCGCGGCCAGCGCGCCGTGATCGGTGTGAACATCGGCAAGTCCAAGGTCACTGCCCTCGAGGACGCGGCGGAGGACTATCGCTTCTCCGCCCGGCTCCTCAGCCCCTACGCCGACTACCTCGCCATCAACGTCTCCAGCCCGAACACCCCCGGGCTCCGCGACCTGCAGAGCGTCGAGATGCTGCGCCCGATCCTCGATGCCGTGGTGCAGGAGGCCGAGCAGACCTGGACTCGGCTGCGTCGCGAGGTGCCGGTGCTGGTGAAGATCGCCCCCGATCTGCATGACGAGGACGTGGTGGCGGTGGCGCGTCTCGCCACCGAGGCGGGGCTGGCCGGCGTGATCGCGACGAACACCACGATCGCCCGCCCCGACTCGTTGGCCACCGACAGGGCCCGGATCGAGCGGATCGGCGCCGGCGGGCTCTCCGGGCCGGTGCTCGCGGACCGCTCGCGCCAGGTGCTGGCGCTGCTGCGCACCACGCTCCCGGCCGACGCCGTGATCATCAGCTGCGGGGGAGTGAGCACCGCCGAGGATGTCCAGGAGCGGCTCGACGCCGGCGCCGATCTGGTCCAGGGCTACACGGCGATGATCTACGAGGGCCCGTCATGGCCGGGCCGGATCGCTCGAGAGCTCGCCGGCTGAGTCGAGCTGACGGTTGGGGTGCCGGCGTCGCGCGGGCTCCTCCTGTCGAGGTCCGCGAGCGCGTCCGCACACGCACCCGGGAGCGCCCCGAGAGCTCGTGAGCGGGCGAAGGTGCCGAGCTGCTCCGGACGCTCACCCATGAACCTCCGGCTCGAGAAACCGCCGGCGGGCAGCTCTCCGTGTGCGAGGCCGCGCCCGCACCAGCGCAGTGAGGATGGCCCCGCGCTGGGGAGGGAAGAATGTCTCGCCGATCCCTTGGGACGTTTCCGGGCTCATCGCATTTGAAGGTGCAGCAGTGGCCTGATGCGGAAACCAGCTACACCCTCGGATGCGATGAGCCGGTTCCCGGGGACATCATGCTCTGCGCATTCCGGAATCTCTCCTCGCTCGCCTGTCCGGGGTTATCCACAATCGGCACGATCCCTGTCGAGGGTCGGGGTGTCTCGATAGAATCGAGGTGTCGGACGGGCAGAGGAGCCCGTCGCTCATGGCTCGCTCGGACAGCGGGCCGACGAGAGGCTGTCGGGAGGTGATGGGGCATGAGCGCGATAGAGGAGCAGCCGTCGCCGTTTGACGCGGACGGTCGCGATGAGGCTGCCGAGGCGGCGTTCCTCGCGTCCCTGCCGCCGCGGCTGCGGAGCGTGAGCGCGCGTCAGGAACTCACCCGCAGCAGCCTCCCCCTGCGCGGGTACACTATGGATAACCCCCAGCTCAGCGCCGTGACCCAGCGTGTGTGGGATG
>JAKDNE010000040.1 GCA_030451965.1 Brachybacterium sp.
CGGGCCACCCGCGGCACGCGGAACATCCGCCCCTTCCTCCTGCGCCCGGGACAGGGGACGGCCCCTGATCCCGAGGGGATCAGGGGCCGTCCTGAGGGCTGTGCCGTCAGCTCGCCCACGGTTCAGCTCACCCGCGGGTCAGCTCTCCTGCGGGGAAGAACCCTGGCCGGATGCTCCACCGGAGCGGCCGCGGCCTCCGCGGGAGCGGCGTCGACGGGGACGCTCCTCGCCCGAGGTCTCCGCGGACTGCGTCTCGCCCTCCGGCGCGTCGACCACCTCGCCGTTGACCCGACGGGTGCGGGAGCGCGACCGGCTGCGGCGAGGACGCTCGCCCGAGGTCTCCTCCGCGCCGGTGCGCTCTGCGGTGTCCTGACGCCCGCCGTCGTGACCACTGGGGGAGCCGTCACGCGAGCCGTCACGACCGCCGCCGTCACGACCGCTGCGGCCGTCGCGCCCGTCGCTGCGGTTCCGGCCGCCACGCTCACCACGACCGCCACGTTCACGACCGCCACCGCGTTCACCGCGGCCGCCGTCACGACCGCTGCGGCCGCCGCGGCCGCCGTCACTGTGTCCGCGGCCGCTGTCCCGGCCACCGCGGGCACCCTCGGGACCGCCCAGGTCCTCGAGCTCCTCGGCCTCCAGTCCCTCACGGGTCCGTGCACTCTTGGGGAGGGTGCCCTTCGCCCCGGCGGGGATGTCGAGGTCGTTGAACAGGTGCTCCGAGGTGGAGTAGGTCTCCTGGGCCTCGGTGGACTCCAGGCCCAGCTGGCGGGCGATGAGGGCCCAGCGCGCCAGGTCCTCCCAGTCCACGAACGTGACCGCAGTGCCCTTCTTGCCCGCACGGCCGGTGCGGCCGGTGCGATGCAGGTACGTCTTGTCGTCGTCGGGGCAGTTCCAGTTCACGACATGGGTGACGTCGGTGACGTCGATGCCGCGAGCGGCGACGTCGGTCGCGACCAGCACATCGATCTTCCCGTTGCGGAAGGCACGCAGCGCCTGCTCACGAGCCCCCTGCCCGAGATCGCCGTGCAGCGGAGCCGCGGCGAAGCCACGATCAGCGAGATCCCCGGCGACCCGGTCCGCCTGCCGCTTGGTGCGCATGAAGATGATCGACAGACCGCGGCCGCGGGCCTGCAGGATGCGCGCCATCACCTCGATCTTGTCGAGCTGGTGCGCACGGTAGACGACCTGCTTGATATCAGCCTTGGTGCGGGCGCCGTCGTTCGGATCCTGCGCCCGGATGTGCGTGGGCTGCTTCATGAAGCGGCGGGCCAGCGCCATGATCGGGCCGGGCATGGTGGCGGAGAACAGCATCGTCTGCCGGTTCCCGGGAACCGCCTGCAGCAGCTTCTCGATGTCCTCGAGGAAGCCGAGGTCGAGCATCTCGTCGGCCTCGTCGAGCACGGCCGTGCGCACCTGGGACAGGTCCAGGTACTTCTGCCGCATCAGGTCGATGAGTCGACCCGGGGTGCCGACCACCACCTCGACGCCCTTCTCGAGCGCCTCGATCTGTGGCTCGTAGGCGCGACCGCCGTAGACGGTGAGGATACGGATCGGACGCTGCGCGGAGGCGGTCTCCAGGTCACGTGCGACCTGGACGGCGAGCTCACGGGTGGGGAGCACCACGAGGGCCTGCGGCTTGCCGACGGGGCGATCCTGCGGGTTCGGCTCTCCCGGCGCGACGGAGTTCTGCAGCAGCGGGATGCCGAAGCCGAGGGTCTTGCCGGTGCCGGTCTTGGCCTGGCCGATGATGTCGCGGCCGCGCAGTGCGATCGGCAGGGTCATCGACTGGATGGGGAAGGGGGTGGTGATGCCCTTGGCGTCCAGTGCGTCGACGATGTCCCTGCGGACATCGAAATCAGCGAACGTCTGGACCTGTTCGGGCTGTGCGGGAGTGCCGGAGCTCTGCTCGACGGCGGGGGAGGCCGACACGGCCTCGTCGGTGTGCGGGGTGGATTCAGGCACCGTTCAACTCTCTGGTCATGGATATGCACCGCCATCGTAGCCCCCGCGCCCGCCGCGGACCCGCCGGACCGTGCCGAAGGTGACATCGGTCCGGCGGGAGAGGACCCGCCAGGTGCTCAGCCCGCCCCGCCGTCGCTGCCGGCGGGGACCGGCTCACGGGTCTCCGGCAGCGGGCTGACGGGGTCGGTGGGGGTGCCGCGGTCCTCGTCCGGGAGGCCCTCGCCGGGCTCGACCTCCTGCTCCGGCGGGATCGTGCTCTCCGGGGTCTCGGCATCCGCGGGGATCTCGAGCTCCGGCGCCTCCTCGGGCATCTGCGTGCGCTGGATCGAGACCGACACCAGGCCCAGACCGCCCATCACGATGTCGTCGTAGGCGACCAGCTGACGGGTGTCCTGGTCGAAGTAGAGCATCCTCGCCGTGAGGTCCAGAGGGTCCTCGCCGGAGAGCATCGGGGCGACCCCTCCGGAGGCGAGCGCCCCGCCGGTCGAACCGACGGTCAGCCAGTCCGTGCCGGAGCCGTCACGATCGAGCTCGACCTTCGAGGTGTGCATGTGGCCGGACAGCACCAGCGGGGTCCGTCCCAGCAGTCCCTCGGGCTGGGTCGGATCGTGGATCAGGGCGAGGTCGACCGGCTCCTCGGGATGGGCCGCGTCGTAGGCCTCGATCGTGTCGCCCAGCTGGAAGACGCTGGCGTTGACGGCCTCGTCGCCCTCGCGCCAGCCGCCCGCGTCCGAGTCGTCGTCGGCGGCGAAGCGCGGGTCGCCGATGCCGGCGATCCGGAGCCCCGCCACCTCGACCACCTCGTTGTCGACCACGGTGGCGTTGGGCTGCGCCTCGATCATGGCCGCGGCGGAGGCGCCGTCGTGATTGCCGCTGACGTAGACATAGGGGACGTCGAGCGTGCCGATGCGGCGCAGCAGCTCGGTCTCGAGCGGCGTGCCCCAGGAGACGATGTCGCCGGTGTCGATGACGGCATCGATCGCGAACTGCGTGTGCAGCTGCTCGATGACGTCGTAGGCCTGCGGGTTGTCGTGGATGTCCGAGACGTGCAGGACCGTGATCACGTTCTCCTGGTCCAGCCCCACCGGCAGCGAGTCCGCGGCGATGTACAGCGCGGAGACCTGTCCCACGAACTCGGCGAGCGTGTCGCGATAGCTCTGGTAGTCGATCACGGTGCCGTGACCGAGGTCAGCGATGTATGCGGCCTGGGAGAGCAGTCCCTCGAACTTGGGCTGGCTCAGGGAGGTGGGGGAGAAGGTCACGGAGGTGGCGGCGATCGAGGCCCCCACCACGGCGACGGCGCTGCCACCGGCGATCAGCGCGCGACGCACCCGGCGGTAGGTCACGCCGACGGCGAGTCCGGCACCGGCGGCGGCGAACAGGGCGTTCAGCGCGGCGTTCTTCGCAGCGGCTGCCGCAAGGACCTCCGGCGCGGTCTGCTGCAGCTCTGAGAAGCCCGAGTCCGCGTAGAACAGCGCCTCCGCCTTCTCGACGTCGACGCCCTTGACCCGGGCCTCGATGCGTACCGGTGCGGTGTGCGTGTCGAAGGCGACCTGACCCACCGGCGGGAGCAGCAGCACGGTCTCGGAGGACAGCGAGGGCCGCAGGTGCACGCTCGCGGTCAGCGGGCCCACCTCGACGGTGGTGGCGGGGACCAGCAGCAGGCCGACGATCGCCCCCAGCACCGCGACCACGGTCGTGGTGGTGAGGTGCAGCAGACGCTGGCGGCGCTGGCGGAGCCGCCGCCGCTGGGTCGGGGATTCCTGGGCCGTCGTCGCCGCCGAGCCCTCCTGCGAGCTGCGGGCGTCCTCCGGCGGGTGGGTCTCGTTCGAGGACACCGCAGTCTCAGCCGAGGAAGCCGACGCGACGAGGCTCCTCGGTGGAGACCTCGACGTAGGCGACCTTCGCACCGGGGACCAGCACGGTGCGGCCCTTGTCATCGACCAGGGAGACCGGGGAGCCGTCGGCGATCGCGCCGCTCAGACGTTCGATCAGGGCATCGGACGTCTCCTCGGACTCGATCACGATCTCGCGCGGGGAGTGCTGGATGCCGATACGGATCTCCATGACCTGACCTTTTCTCCGCCACCGGGGCGGGGACGTTCGTTGCAGTGCTCCGGCGAGTCTACGCGTCCGTGGCCGGGGCGGAGGCGTCGTCCGCCGCCAGCACAACGCCCGAGATCACAGAGTCCTCCCGCGGCGTGAAGCCGGTCAGCCCGTGCACCACGGTCGTGGTCATGGTGTCGAGGATCGTCTCGCGCTCCGCCTCGTCCGCGGCGCCCTGGAGCAGCTGTGCGGTGGTCTGGGTGACGGCGATGACCCCGCGCCCCAGAACTCGGGACTCCTCGATGCCGATGCGCCGCGAGGCGGTCAGCACCCCGGCCAGCTCGACCGCCATCCGGTCCAGGACCGTGATCACCTTCTGCTGCACGACCTCGGAGATCAGCTCGTGGCCGGTGAACAGCCGCAGGGAGTTGTCCAGCGCCACGAACTCGTAGAAGCGGTGGAGGCCCGCGCGCACCCGGGTCATCGTGTCGCCCTCGCCCTCACCGATCGCGCGGACCTCCTCGATCATCGAGGTCGCGATGAGGTCGAGAACTTCGACGTAGAGCTTCTCCTTGGAGTCGAAATGCTGGTAGAGCACGGGCTTGGTGACACCGGCGGCGGCGGCGATGTCGTCCATGGAGGTGGACTGGAAGCCCTTCTCGGTGAACACCCGGGTGGCGAGCTCGAGCAGCTGTGCACGACGCTGTGCGCGCGGCATTCTGGCCGTCGTTGGCGTGGTCATGGTGTCGGTCTCCGATTCCGAGGGCAGCGGGACGAGGACGCTGCGGGGCAGAGGTCAGGATCCTCGTGATCCCGGACACTCTACCGGTGGGGACCGCCGGAGCCGAGGCGCACGGATGTCCGTGCCGTGAGGTGGAATAGGGGTATGCGACGGACGGGCACGATCACGGGCGAGGGGATCCGTCTGCTCGGACCCGACCTCCAGGCACTGCCTGACCTGCGCGCCGCGGAGGACCTCGACGACGCCCAGCGCGCCGCACTGGAGCGCTTCCTCGGCGGGGGCGATGTGATCGCCCATGGCGGTCCCGGCAGTGGCCGCACCGCGCTCGCACTGACCGCCGCCGACGCCTCCGGACCGGGCACGCTGCTGCTGGCCCCCCGACGCGCCGCCGCGGGTCGCCTCCGCGACGCCCTCGCCGTCCGCGGCACCGGGGAGGTGCGGGCCATGACTCCGCCCGCCCTCGGCCACGCGATCGCGCGCGCCGATGCACTGCGCCGCGGTCTGGGTGAGCCGACCCTGGTCACCGGCGCCGAACAGGACGCCCTGCTCGCTGAGCTGATCGCGCAGCGCGAGAGCTGGCACCTGGAGGTCGACCCCGCAGCCCGCACGCTCCCGAGCTTCCGCACCGAGCTGCGGGACCTGATCACCCGGGCGGCGGAGCTCGGTCTGACCCCCACCGACCTCGAGGCGCTCGGGCACGAACGGGGCAGGCCCGCCTGGCTCGACGCCGCCGCCCTGCTGCGGGACTACCTCGGAGTGCTCGACCTCGAGGCCTCCGCCGCACTGGACGCCGGCCCGCGCCTGGACTCCGGAGCCCTCGTGCGCCGTGCCGCGCAGCTGCTCTGGGACCCCGCCACGCCCCCGCCCTTCCGCGCGGTCGTGGTCGACGACGCCCAGGACCTGACCGCCGCCGGCATCGCCCTGGTCTCCGCGCTCGCCGCCGCCGGAGCACGGGTGCTGGTGTGCAGCAGCCCCGATGCCGCGGTGGACACCTTCCGCGGCGCTCTGCCCGATGCCGCCGACCGCCTGCGCGAGACGCTGCCCCGCCCGGCCGGCAGCATCGTGCTGACCGGGGCGCATGCCCAGGTCGAGGGCCTCACCGCTGCGGTCGATGCACTGCGGGGGCGACTGCCGCTGGCGGGCGCTCCGGCGGAGACGCGGCGCCCCCGTGCCTCCCGTCCCGGCGCGCTGGTGGCGCTGCGGGCCCAGGACCCGCTGGACGAGGCCCGGCTGATCGGCTCCGCCCTGCGCGACCTCCACCACCGCGAGGACGTCGGTTACGACCAGATGGCGGTGGTGTGCCGCTCCGGCGCCGCGGTCGCCGACCTCGCCGACCTGCTCTCGCGCACCGGCCTGCCGGTGCGCGTCCCGCACCGTCCCCAGCCGTTGCGAGAGGTCCCTGCGATCGCCGATCTGCTGACGATCCTCGAGATCGGGCTGGCCCCGCCGGACGCCCCGCTCGATACCCGCCGCGCCACCGAGCTCCTCCGCGGCCCCTTCGGTGACGCCGACACCCTCCGCCTGCGCCGCATCCGCCGTCTGCTGCTGAGCGCCCATCGCGCCGCCGAGCCCGACAGCGAGACCACCAGCGAGCAGCTGCTCGCCCGGGCACTGGTCGATCCGGACGTGCCGGGGCTGCCCGCAGCAGCTGCCCGGGACCGCGCCGCCGCCCCCGTGCACCGGGTGCGGGACATGATCGCCGCGGTGCGCGAGCACCGGGATGCCGACGCACAGCTGGTGCTCTGGCAGGCGTGGGACGCCTCGGGACTGGCCGGCGGCTGGCGACGCGCCGCCCTGGGCACCGCCGGAGACGTGGACGGCGCCCGCTCGCGCCTCGCCGCATCCCGGCTCGATGCGCTGCTGGAGCTGTTCGCCGCCGCGGAACGGCTGACGGACCGTCGGCCCGGTGCCGGGGCCCTGGACCTCGTCGAGCAGGTCCGCTCCCAGGCGGTGGTCGAGGACACCCTCGCCCCGGCCGCCGCCGCTCGCGGCCGCATCGCCGTGCTCACCCCCGCGCAGCTCGCCGGCGAGCACCGCGACACCGTGGTCCTCGCTCGCCTCCAGGAAGGTGCCTGGCCGGATCTGCGACTGCGCTCGACGCTGTTCGGCGCGGCGGAGCTGTCCCTGCGGGCCGGAGCCCGGCGCGGTGCGGAGGTCCCGCTCGAGGTGGACGCCGTGCGAGCGCTCCAGCGCGAGCAGGTGATCGCCGATGAGCTGCGCCTGGCCATCAGCGCCCTCGCCCGTGCCCGACGACGGGTGCTGGTCACCGCGGTCCAGGATGAGCAGAACGAGCCCTCCGCCCTCTTCGATGCGTTCACAGATCTGGTTGCCCTCGCCGACTCCTGCGAGCCTGCCGCCGAGCCCTGGATCGATCTCGAGACCCTGCGCCGGGACCCCGGCCCTGCCCCGGATGCCCGCCGGCTGGTCGCAGCGCTGCGCCGGCGACTGCGGGAGGAGGACCCGGAGAGCGCCCGGGATGCGGCCCTGGCCCTGGAGGCGCTCGGCCGGGCCGGCGCGCCCGGCACGGATCCTGCCCGCTGGTATCACCAGGAGCCCAGCTCCACCGCGCCCCTGCACGAGGACGACACCCCGATCCGGCTCTCCCCGTCCGCCCTCGAACGCGCCGTGGACTGTCCCCAGTCGTGGCTGATGGAGCGCGCCGGCGGCACTCGCAGCGGCGGGCCTGCCCAGCTCATCGGCACCGCCCTGCACCACCTCGCCCAGGTCCATCCGAGCGGCCCGGCGGGCAGCGAACAGGACCTGCTGGAGGAGCTGCACACCCTGCTGCGCACCGTGCCCGGCACCGAGACCTGGTCCGGCCGGCGCCGCGTGCGCCGCGCCGAGGACGCCTCCCGTCTGCTCTCCGACTACCTGCGCAGCGCCGGGGAGCCGCTCGCCGTCGAGGCCCCCTTCGAGGTGACGCTGGGGAGGGTGCAGCTGCGCGGCAGCATCGACCGCATCGAGGGCGATACCACCGGGCTGCGGGTGGTGGACCTCAAATCCGGCCGCGCCGCCAAGTCCGCGGCGAAGGCCGAGGAGGACCTGCAGCTGGCCGCGTACCAGGCCGCGGTGCGCGAGGGCGCCCTCGAGGAGCAGCTGGGACCGGAGGCCCCCGACCGGCTGAACGGCGCCGAGCTGGTCTACGTCGGCACCGGCGGGAAGAAGGCCGCGGTGCGCACGCAGGGAGCCCTCACCCGCGCGGAGGATCCGGGATGGTTCGACGACCTCGTCCAGGAGGTCTCCCGTGAGGTCTCCGGTGAGCGGGTGACCGCGCGCGTCAACGCCCACTGCACCCATTGCGCCGTGCGCAGCAGCTGCTCCCTGCAGCCGGAAGGAGACCAGCTGTGACCCCCGACCGTCCCCCGTCGCCGGGCCCTGCCGCGCCCCGGGCCGAGCATTCCGCCACCCAGCTGGCCGCCCTGCTCCAGCAGCCCCCGCCCACCGCGGAGCAGATCGCCGTCATCGAGGCGCCGCTGGCCCCGATGCTGGTGGTCGCCGGGGCCGGCTCCGGCAAGACCGAGACCATGGCCTCCCGCGTGGTGTGGCTGATCGCCAACGGCATCGTCGAACCTCGCCAGGTGCTGGGCCTGACCTTCACCCGCAAGGCCGCCCACGAGCTCGCCGAACGGATCGGTGCCCGCCTCGGCACCCTCGCCACCGCGCTGCGGGCCGAGGGTCTCGCCCTGCCGCGCGGCCTCGAGCGCGGCGGCGACGACCTGGTCGGTCAGCGCCCCCTGGTCCATACCTACAACGGCTTCGCCCTGGACCTGGTGCGCGAGCACGCGCTCGCCGTCGGCATCGACCCCGAGCTGACGATGATGTCCACCTCCGCCTCCTGGCAGCTCGCCCACGAGATCGTCGAGGGCTGGGACGACTCCCTGGACCTGGAGGCCTCCCCGGCGACCCTCACCGCCGCCCTGCTCTCGCTCACCTCCTCCCTCGCCGACCATCTCGCGACCCCGGAGCAGCTGGCCGCTCACCTGCGCGAGATCCGTGATCACCTCTCCCAGATCCCGCTGCAGGTCGAGGGACGGCGTCGCACCACCCCCAAGGAGGTCGCGAAGGTGCTCGGCGCACTCGAGTCGCGGCTCGCGCTGCTGCCGCTGCTGGAGCGGTTCGCCGAGATCCGCACCGAGTCCTCCGCGTTGGACTTCGCCGATCAGGTCTCCCTCGCCGCCCGGGTGGCGCGCGAGGTGCCCGCCGCGAGCGCGCTGGCCCGGCGCATGCATCGGGTGGTGCTGCTGGACGAGTTCCAGGACACCTCCGTCGCCCAGCTGCAGATGCTCACCGACCTCTTCGGCCCCGGCCACACCGCCTGCGCCGTCGGCGACCCGCAGCAGGCGATCTACGGCTGGCGCGGTGCGTCGGCCGCCTCCCTCGCCGGCTTCGCCGACGCCTTCGCCACCGCCGAGCAGAGCGTCCTGCAGCGCACCCTGTCCACCTCCTGGCGCAACGACCAGGCGGTCCTCGCCGTCGCGAACCGGCTCGCCGGCCCGCTGCGCAGCGCCGACGCCGGGGTGACCATCCCCGAGCTGCAGCCCCGCCCCGGCGCGGGAGAGGGCGCCTGCGAGCTGATCGAGGCCGCCGACGAGCGCGCTGAGGCGCTCGCGATCGGCCGCTGGGTCCTCGCCCGGCGCGCCGAGCAGCCGGTGGATGACCCGCCGGCCTCGGCCGCCGTGCTGGTGCGCGCCCGCCGCCAGATCCCGGCGCTGGTCGAGGGGCTCGAGGCCAGTGGACTCGCCGTCGCGGTGGTGGGGCTCGGCGGGCTCCTGCACCGTCCCGAGGTCGCTGATGTCCGAGCGGTGCTGGAATGCGCCCACGACCCCGGCCGCGGCGACGCCCTGATGCGTCTGCTCACGGGGCCCCGAGTCCGTCTGGGGGCGTGGGACCTCGCCGTGCTGGGCCGCTGGCGCGACCGGATGGGCTCCCGGCTGCGCCGGGAGGGGGAGACGCCGGGCGGCCAGGACGAGGCCGAGGCGGTCTCGCTGGTCGACGCGGTCGATGACCTCCCTCCCGCGGACTGGACCGATCCCGCCGGGCGCGGCCTGTCCACCACCGGCCGCGAGCGGCTGCTGCAGGTCCAGCAGATCCTGCGGGAGATGCGCCGACTGCTGCCGCTGCCGCTGCCGGACCTGGTCACCGCCGCGACCCGGCTGCTCGAGGTGGACCTCGCGCTGCTCGAGCGGGAACCGGACTCCCGGGCGCTCGCCGACCTCGAGGCCTTCCGCGACCATGCCGCGGCCTTCGACCGCACTGCGCGTCGTGGCGGGCTCGGCGCCTACCTCGACCTGCTCGAGATCAGCGAGGACGAGGAGGCAGGGCTCGCCGTCACCGCCGCCCCCGAGGCCGCGCACGACCCCGCCGCGGTCACGATCGTCACCATGCATTCGGCCAAGGGCCTGGAATGGGATCTGGTCGCGGTCGCGGGTCTCACCGAGGGCACCGTCCCCTCCTACGACCTGCGCCGCGCGAAGACCGACGAGTCCGGGAGGGTGCGGGTGCCGGCCGACGGCTGGCTCGGGAAACTCGCCTCCGCCGCGGTGCCCACCGCCCTGCGCGGCGACGCGGACACCCTGCCGGAGCTGGCCTGGGCCGAGGCGGACACGCAGGTCGATGCCGAGTCCCTGATCCAGGAGTACCGCTTCGCCCAGGGCGAGGAGTCGCTGCGGGAGGACCGCCGACTGATGTACGTCGCGGTGACCCGGGCCCGGCGCCGGCTGCTGCTGACCTCCGCCGCCTGGCGCAGCGGGCTGGCCTCCGCCCGCCCCCGCTCGCGCTACCTCACCGAGGTCACCGAGCTGGTGCCGGGCCCATTCCGCACAGTGCAGGAGGTCCCCGAGCACAACCCTCTGGAGAGCGAGCGCCCCCAGGCGCAGTGGCCCCCGGCCCCCGGCCGGAGCGAGCGGGCCCGAGCTCGGGCCGCAGAGCTCCTCGCCTCCGTCGCCGAGCAGGAGGGGGAACCGGCCGATCCCGAGCTCGCGGAGCTGGTGCGGCGCGCGGTCGTGGACCTCGAGCAGCAGGCCGCCCCGCCCGTGGTCCACTCCCCGCCGCGGCTGTCGGCCTCCCAGGTGGTCCACCAGGCACGGTCCCCGCAGGCCGCGGCGCTCGACCTGCTGCGCCCCCTGCCCCGGCAGCCCTCCGCGGCGGCAGCACGCGGCACCGCCTTCCACGCCTGGCTGGAGTCCCGCTACGACAGCGCGACCCTGCTGGACCTCGAGGACCTGAGCGATCTCGAGCAGGCGGACGGTGAGGACGCCACCGGACTCGACGACCGCGCCCTGCGCGAGGCCTTCACCGCCTCGGAGTGGGCCGAGCGCTCCCCGCTCGCGGTCGAGCAGCCCGTCCACACCCGGGTGGGGGAGATCGCGGTGCGCGGCATCATCGATGCCGTCTTCGCCGATCCCGAGGGCACGGACGGCAGCGAGGGCGTGCTCATCGTGGACTGGAAGACCGGCCGGGTGCCCCGGCCCGCCCAGCTGCGGGAACGTGCCCTGCAGCTCTCGCTGTACCGGCTCGCCTGGCATGAACGCACCGGTCTGCCGCTGGCCCGGATCCGCACCGCCTTCCACTTCGTGGCCGACGGGGTGACGCACGAGGTGCGCCGCCACCCCTCGCGCGAGAGGATCGCGCAGCTGCTCGCGGGGGAGTGAGCGTCGCGGCCCGACCTAGGATCGGAGGTATGGCGACACGATCTCCGGGACGACGTGCGGTGCGGGCGAGCACCGTTCTGGCCGCGTTCCTCCTCGCCGCGGCAGTGGCCATCTATGGCCTCTGGGCGGGATACCTGGCGGCCTTCGCCTCCGAAGGAGTCGTCCCTCCGCAGTCCCGGATCCCGGATCTGCCGGCCGAGGCCGAGATCGTGGACAGCACCACCGCATGCGCCTCCGGCGGATGCTGGCGCGAGGTCTCGATCGCTCCCGCGCCGCACAGCTCCCCGCGAGCGTTGGCGGAGGAGCTCGGTCTGGAGAGCACCGAGCAGCGGTATCCCTGGAGCCTCCACGATCCGCACTCGGTGCGGATATGGGCTGATGCCGACGGCGACCGCCTCGTGGTCTCCCTGCGCTACTGGGGTGTCGAGTTCACCCCGTGAAGGTGTGCGTGAGCGAGGCTCAGACCGTCCCGTCCTCCCGCGCGTTCATCTCCTCATAGGCCCGCTCGGCCTCCTCGCGCGCGAGCTGCGCGAGATCGGCATCGAGATCGGCGATCATGCCGCGAGCATCGGAGACGATGTCCTCATCGCCCACCTCCAGGCCGTGGGCGAGCCACTCCGCGACAGCGAACTCGCCGAGGGCCTGCGCCCGCTCCATCAGCCGCGGATGGGTCGAGATGGGCAGCTCCTCACGGTAGGCGGCGTAGAGGTCGTCGAACCGCTCGGGATCCAGGGAGGAGATCAGCCAGGCGAGGTCGGAGGCGGCATCGGCGACCTTGGAGGAGGACCAGTCGCGGAGCGCGCTGACCTGCTGCCCCGCCGTGAACAGGCTCTCCTCGGAGAGATCCCCGTGCACGAACTGCGGGGTGACGTCCCACAGCTCCTGGTCCTCGAGCAGTGCCTGCCAGCGCTGGGCGACCGCGGCGGGAAGGTGCCCGGCCGCGGTGACGGTGTCGACCCGGGCGCGATGGGCGGCGTGCATCGCTTCCGGGGTGAAGGTCTCCACCCCGGCCGCCTCGGCGGCGTAGCGCGGCACGGTGTGGATGCGGGCCAGCACCTGTCCCAGGGACCTGGCCAGCTCCGGGCTGCCGGCGAGGTCGTCGAGCATCAGCGGACGACCGACAGGGGCCTCCGTCACCGCGCAGCGCCCGCCCTCGGAGAGCTTCACGAAACCGAGCACCGGAGGGATCACGCTGTGCAGCGAGGTGCCGGTGAGCACGTCGGCGACCTTGAGATCCCGCTCGAGTCGGACCCCGGCGGCGGTCGAACCGGGGGAGAGGACCATCACGCGCCGGCCGTCCTCGCCCACGATGCCGGCGACGTCGAGATCCTCGGCAGGGGTGGCGATCGGCATGGTCCGCGCCGGGACCAGCCCGGGGACCGCCGCCGCAGCAAGAGCAGCCAGGGAGTAGGAGTTGCGATGCACGCGTCCACCGTACCCGGCGAGGGTGCCCGCTCCACGTAGGCTCGGAGCATGGCGAAGCTCCGTGGTCCCCATCTCAGCACCCCTCTCACCCCCCTCAGCTCCGACCGGGACGCTCTGCAGCGCAGCGCCCCGGAGGCTGCCGCCCCCGGAAAGGACGCCCGCTACCTGGTCACCCGGGCCGGCGCCGTCACCCTGCGCGAGGACGATGACGGCACCCTCCACGCGGTGCTGGAGGAAGCAGACCCCCGCGATGGCACCCAGCAGCCGCTGGTGCTGCTGGGTCGGCGCGACGGATTCCGCGTGCTCGCCGCCGAGATCGCCGAGCCCAGCGCCGAGCTCGACGCCCCCGGCCGTGATCTGCGCGACCTCCGGCGCGTCGCCGATCAGCTGGTCGACAGCGATGCGGACCTCGCGGCCGCCGCCGTCGCGATGGGCGCCTGGCATCGCTCGATGCGTCACTGCCCGCAGTGCGGCAGCGCACTGCAGCCGGAGAAGGCCGGCTGGGTGCTGCGCTGTCGCGAGGACGGCACCGAGCACTTCCCCCGCACCGACCCCGCCGTGATCATGGCGGTGCGCGACGGGCAGGACCGCCTTCTGCTGGCCCGCAACTCGCACTTCCCCAGCGGCTTCCACTCGGTGCTGGCAGGCTTCGTCGAGCCGGGCGAGAGTCTCGAGAGCGCGGTGGCCCGCGAGGTCGCCGAGGAGGTCGGGATCACGGTCGAGGAGGTCGAGTACGTGGGCAGCCAGCCCTGGCCCTTCCCCCGCTCGCTGATGCTCGGCTACCGGGCCTGGGCGCCGAGCGCCGCGGAGCTCACGCTGCAGGAGGAGGAGATCGCCGAGGCGCGCTGGTTCAGCCGCGAGGAGCTCGCCGCCGCCCTGGAGGCGGAGGAGATCGCGCTGCC
>JAKDNE010000395.1 GCA_030451965.1 Brachybacterium sp.
GGGTCGATCTCCACCACCGTGCGGTCCTCGCCGAGGGGGGAGAGGTCGGTGCCCTCCGCGGTCACCAGCGTGTCCGCGCCGAGGCGCTGGATCTCGTCGGCGACCGCCTGGTCGGTGCCGACCAGCAGGGGGAGGCCGGCGGCCCCCGCCACGGAGGCGAGGTCGTCGACGGTGTCCTCGGTGGCGATCACCGCGCCGTCGGCCGCGGTGAACAGGCCGGCGCTCAGCGTGAGGGCGGTGTGCGAGGCATCCTCGTCGGCCAGCACGGTCGAGGACGGGGCCGTGTCCACGAGATCCACGCGGAGCTCGTCCTCCCCCGTGATGCAGGCCCCGAGGCCCGCGACCAACGCCGCCGCCGCGGTCACCGCGGCCACCCTCCGCAGAGCCGTGAGCCCTCCGCGGTGTCGGGCACGGTGCCCGGCGCCGACGGCATCGGGCGCTGCCGCGGTGTGGCGCAGAGCGCGGGGGAGCTGGTTCTCGCGGGCGTCCGGGTGCGTTGTCACGAGCCCAGCCTGCCCTGTGAGAGAGCATCGGTCGAACCGACGACGCCATCGCTGGACATGTCAGGCGGCGGGGACCGCCGGGCTCGAGCGTGCCCCCGGCGGAATCCGGTCCACGGGGCCTAGTCCGATACGCACGCCCGGGCGGTGGTGAGGGCGGTCGCCCGGATCCGCTCCTCGTCGACCCGCACCCCGAGACCGGGGCCCTGGGGCACGGTCGCGACGGCACCGGAGATGTCCAGACCCTCCACGTACAGCTCGGCGAGCAGCTCCGGACCGTTCAGCTCGGCAGGGAGCGCCAGGTCCATCGCACTGAACAGGTGCAGCGCAGCGGCGAACCCGATCCCGCAATCCGTCAGCCCGCTGGCCAGGATCTCGATCCCGTGGGCCTGGGCGACCGCCGCGGTGCGCTGCGCCGCGCGCAGCCCACCGGACTTGCAGACCTTGATCACGACCATGTCGGCAGCCTCGAGCTGAGCCGTACGGGCGAGGTCGGTGGCGGTGAAGCTGCCCTCGTCGATGGCGAGGGGCAGCGAGAGATCCCGCCGCAGCCGTCGCATCCCGGCCCAGTCCGTGGACGGGACCGGCTGCTCGATGCACTGGACGGACGGGATGTCCTCGAGGGCGCGGGCCAGGCGCAGCAGCTGGGAGGGCCGATAGGACTGATTGGCGTCCAGCCAGATCGGCTTGCCGCCCACCTCATCCACCACGGCCAGGATCGAGGCGTGATCGGCCTCGAGATCTCCCGAGACCTTCACCTTGAAGGCGTGGTACTCGCTGCTGTCCCGGGCATGCTCGGCCACCACCTCCACCGGCCCCACGCCGATGGCGCTGCACAGGGGGATGCGGTCCACGATCCTGCCGCCCAGCAGCTGATGGACGGGGACCCCCGCGAGATGCCCGGCCGCATCGTGGAGGGCGACGTCGATCGCGGCCCGGGCGAAGGGGAATCCCTGGGAGACCGACGGGCTGAGCGCCGTCGAGGCGCGACGATGGAACAGCTCGACGTCGAAGGGGGTCAGTCCGTGCAGCAGGGGGGCGAGATCGCGGTGGATCACGTCCATGATCGTCGACGCGGTCTCATAGCTCCAGCTGGGCAGGGCGCGCTGCTCGCCCCAGCCGACCGTCCCGTCGGACGTCTCGATCCGTACGAAGATGACGTCGCCGTGGGCCTCGACGCCGCCCACCTGCCCGGACCCCAGGACGAAGTCCCGACGGAACGGGACCGGGACGTGGAACGTCTCGACGGACTCGATGAACGCTCCGCGTCCCGTCATCGCTGCTGTGCTCGGAACTGCGGCACTCGGATCTATCGTGCTCATATCTGCGGTGCTCGTTTCTGCGCTGCTCGTTCTGGGCTGCTCATCGTCTCTCACGCGAGGATCGAGAGCGCGGCCGGGTCCACCCACGACGGCCCGCGGTGCCCGCGGGCGAGATAGTCCGTGACGTCGGCCAGGACATATCCGGTCAGAGCGCGATGACCGTCCGACGTGTCACCGGCGATGTGAGGGGTCAGCAGGAGCCCGGGGACCTGCGAGAGGGAATCCGGCAGCTGCGGTGGCTCGGCGTCGTACACGTCCAGTCCGACCCGGAGCCGCCCGGAGACCGCGGCCTCCAGGAGCGCGCCCGAGTCCACCGCGGCCGCGCGGGAGGAGTTGATGACGATGGCGCCGTCCGGGATCGCAGCGATCAGCTCGGCGGTGATCATCCCCGCCGTCGCGGGCGTCGCCGGGACGTGCACGGAGACGATCTCGTTGTCCATCACGTCCTGGAGCGGTGCCAGGCGCACCCCGAGCTGCTCCGCCCGCGCGGGGGAGAGGAACGGGTCGTGGACGGTGATCTCGGCGCGGAACGGTGCGAGCAGCCGGATGAACTCCCGCGCCGTCGAGGACGCGCCGACGATGCCGACCCGTCGGCCGGTGAGCTCGCCGCCGCTGGGCCGATCGGACTTCCACCTCCCGTGGACCACGTCTGCATGGGATTCGACCAGGTGCCGCGTCAGGGTGAGCGCGGCGGAGAGGCAGTACTCGCCGACGGAGGTCGCGATCCTGGGGGCGGCCGAGAACATGGCGACGTCCTCGAGGCTCTCCGACGGGACCAGGTTCTTGATGGTCCCTGCGGCGTGAGCGACGATGCCCGGCCCGCCCCG
>JAKDNE010000396.1 GCA_030451965.1 Brachybacterium sp.
TGAGCGACGCGAACTCGAGCTTCGGCGTGGTCAGGAAGTCCCACCACCACCAGGGCCGCGGGATGGCGTTGAGGATCGTGCCGGCGCTCAGCTGCGGCGGGATCGAGAAGCCGTTGCGGGTATCGCGCAGCCGGGCCCCGGCCACCGGGGTGTCCACGGTGAAGAACAGCGTGTCGTAGCCGGCTTGCGCCGCCCGCTCCACCAAGCCGTAGGAGATCTCCCGCTGCCTCATCACGTACAGCTGGAACCAGTTGCGGCCCAGTGGGTTCGCGGCGCGGACGTCCTCGATGGAGGAGGTGCCGAGGGTGGAGAGGGTGAAGGGGATCCCGGCGGCCCCGGCGGCCCCGGCGCCGGCGATCTCGCCCTCGGTCTGCATCAGGCGGGTGAAGCCGGTCGGGGCGATGCCGAACGGCTGCGCCGAGCTGCCGCCCAGGATCTGGGCGGTGGTGTCCACCTGGGAGACGTCGTTCAGGATCGAGGGGTGGAACTCGATGTCCTCGAAGGCCTGGACGGAGCGATCCATCGAGATCTCGCCCTCGGCGGCGCCGTCGGTGTAGTCGAACGCCGCGGCGGGGGTGCGGCGCTTAGCGATCGTGCGCAGATCGTCGATGGTCAGTGCCGCGCTGAGGCGGCGGTGCTTCGGATCGAGGTCGAGCTTCTTGAACTTCATGAGCTCGAGCAGCTCGGCGGGACGGGGGACCTGGCGCTGGACCATGGGGTGCTCCTTCACGGAAGAGGGTCGGAAAGGTGATCGGGGGCGGTACGGGATCAGAGTGTCGGGATCAGAGTGTCGGGATCATCCACGACAGCACGGTGGACTGGAGGCCGACGAGCAGGCACATGGCCAGGAGCATGCCGAGGCTCCACCAGATCACCTTGCGGAAGATCGCCGACTCCTGGCCGACCAGGCCGACGGCGGTGGCGGCGATGGTCAGGTTCTGGGGACTGATCATCTTGCCGACCACGCCGCCGGAGGTGTTCGCCGCCACCAGCAGGGCGGGGTCCAGCCCGGCCTTCTCGGCGGCGGTCTGCTGGAGGGTGGCGAACAGGGCGTTCGCGCTGGTGTCCGAGCCGGTGACCGCCGTGCCGAGCCAGCCCAGGATCGGGGAGAGGAAGGCGAAGGCCGCGCCGGTGCCGGCGATCCAGGTGCCGATGGTGATCGTCTGGCCGGACAGGTTCATGACGTAGGCCAGGGCCAGGACGGAGGCGACGGTGAGGATCGAGTAGCGGAGCTTGACGAGGTTGGTGACGTAGACGTCCACCGCGTCCCGCAGCGACATCCGGTAGACGATCGCGACGATGATCCCGGTGATCAGCAGCAGCGTGCCGGGGGAGGAGAGCCACTGGAGGGTGTACACCGTGCTCCCCGCGACCTCGCCGTCCGTGGTGAGGACGTTGCCGTCCAGGCCCGGCCACGGGATCTTCACATCGGTGGCCGCGAGGAAGGACTTCAGGAACGGGATCAGCTTGGAGGCCGAGAAGATCACGATCACCAGCAGGTAGGGGAACAGGGCCATGAGGACCCGGCTCGGGGTGAGGCGCACCGTGGTGCGCTCCGCCGTGGCGACAGCGCCGCCGGTGCCGCTGGCGTCGACCGGACCGGTGCTCTCGGTGCTGCGCTCGCGTGCCATCTTGTCCAGAGCGTCCTGGCCGCCGGTCGGCTTCCACACCTGGAGCATGACGACCGCGGCGGCGAGCCCGGCCAGGGAGGCGATGATGTCGGTCAGCGGCACGGAGATGAAGTTCGCCGAGACGAACTGGGCGAGGCCGAAGACCACACCGACGACGAGAGCGAGCGGCCACAGCTGCTTCACGCCGCGCTTGCCGTCGACCAGGAAGACGAGGAACAGTGGGACGACGGCGGCGATGAACGGGGTCTGGTGCCCGACGATGGCGCCGATGTGCTGGAACGGGATCCCGGTGAGGTTGCCGGCGGTGATGATCGGGATGGCGATGGCGCCGAATGCCACCGGAGCGGTGTTGGCGATGAGCACCACGGTCGCCGCCCGCATCGCGGTGAAGCCGATGGCCATCAGCATCACACCGGTGATGGCGACGGGGGCGCCGAAGCCGGCGAGGGCCTCGAGCAGGCCGCCGAAGCAGAAGGCGATGATGATCGCCTGCACCCGGGGATCATCCGAGAGGGCGTCGATGACGCTGCGCAGATCCTCGAAGCGACCGCTGCGCACCGTCAGCTCGTAGAGCCAGATCGCATTCAGCACGATCCACATGATCGGGAACAGGCCGAAGGCGAGGCCCTCGGTGGCCGAGAGCGCGACCAGGTCCACCGGCATGCCGTAGGCGATGGCGGCGACCAGCATCGCGACGCCGAGCGCGGCGAGACCGGCCCAGTGCGCCTTCCAGCGCAGCACGCCCAGGGTGAGGAAGATGGTGAGCAGGGGGAGGAGTGCGACGAGCGAGGACAGCAGCAGACTGCCCGCGAGTGGTGCGAGGTCAGGGGTGTACATGGGAACCTCCGACACACATCAGCCGCGGTGCTTGCACAGCATCGCCGTCGATGTCGTGCCTCATGAGTCGGTAAGGAAAGGAATGGTGGACCGTGCTGTGGTCTGACCATATGAAGGGTAGCTGGAATATTAGAGCCTCCGACGCCGGAGGGCAAG
>JAKDNE010000397.1 GCA_030451965.1 Brachybacterium sp.
TGCCGGCGATCGGGTTCGCCCGGTTCACGGTGTCCTCGAACATGATGTACGGGTAACCGGACTCGAACTGGATCTCGGCGAGGACCTGGAAGAAGTCGCGCGCCTTGATCTTCTTCTTGGAGATCCGGGGGTTGTCGACCATCTCGTGATAGGTCTCGGAGACGTTCACCTCGGCGAACGGCTTGCCGTACTCGCGCTCCACGTCGTACGGGGAGAACAGGTACATCGGCTCGTTGCTCTTGGCGAGCTCGAAGGTGATGTCGGGGATGACCACGCCGAGGGAGAGGGTCTTGATCCGGATCTTCTCGTCGGCGTTCTCGCGCTTGGTGTCGAGGAATCGCAGGATGTCCGGGTGGTGGGCGTTGAGGTACACCGCGCCGGCACCCTGGCGGGCCCCGAGCTGGTTGGCGTAGGAGAAGGAGTCCTCCAGCAGCTTCATCACGGGGATGACACCGCTGGACTGGTTCTCGATGTGCTTGATCGGCGCACCGTACTCACGCAGGTTGCTCAGCAGCAGTGCGACGCCGCCGCCGCGCTTGGACAGCTGCAGCGCGGAGTTGATCGAGCGGCCGATCGACTCCATGTTGTCCTCGATGCGCAGCAGGAAGCAGGAGACGAGCTCTCCGCGCTGGGCCTTGCCGGCGTTGAGGAAGGTGGGGGTGGCCGGCTGGAAGCGGCCGTCGAGGATCTCGTCGACGATATTGCGGGCCAGCAGCTCGTCACCGCGGGCGAGCGCCAGGGCGACCATCACCACGCGGTCCTCGTAGCGCTCCAGGTATCGCTTGCCGTCGAAGGTCTTCAGCGTGTACGAGGTGTAGTACTTGAAGGCGCCCAGGAAGGTGGGGAAGCGGAACTTCTTGCCGTAGGCCTGCTCCGAGAGGGACTCGATGAAGGAGAAGTCGTACTGGTCGAGCACGGCCTGCTCGTAGTAGTTGTTCTCGACCAGGTAATCCATCTTCTCGCGCAGTGAGTGGAAGAAGACGGTGTTGGGGTTCACGTGCTGCAGGAAGTACTCCCGCGCGGCCTGGCGGTCCTTCTCGAACTGGATGTTCCCGTCGGGACCATACAGATTCAGCATCGCGTTCAGCGCGTGGTAGTCGAGCTGCCTGTTGTGCTCGACCGGGGGCATCTCGGTCAGTGTCGCCAAAACTCTTCCAATCCATCATGGACCCGCGTCACATCACGCGGAGTACCGAACAGTTCGAACTTGTACATGTGGGGGACCTGGCACTTGGTGGAGATGATGTCTCCGGCCAAGCAGTAGGCCTCCCCGAAGTTGGTGTTCCCCGCGCCGATCACGCCCCGGATCAGGGAGCGGTTGCGTTCATCGTTGAGGAACTTGATGACCTGCTTGGGGACGGCACCTCGGCCGTTGCCCCCGCCATAGGTCGGGACCACCAGGACGAACTCCTCGTCGGCGACGAGGGGATCATCCTTTCGATAGAGCGGAATCCGCTCCGCGGACATGCCGAGCTTCTCGACGAAGCGCTTGGTGTTGCCGGAGACCGAGGAGAAGTAGACGAGCCTGGTCACTCCGACGCCCCTCCGTGGCCTCTCAGATCGCGGAGACGGCGCGCTGCTGCGCACCGACGCCCGCGAGCGCCTTGATCTTGTCCGGACGGAAGCCGGACCAGTGGTCCTCGGTGGTGATGACGACCGGGGCCTGGACGTAGCCGAGGGACTTGACCGTCGCCAGGGCGTCGGCGTCCTCGGTGATGTCGACGACGTCGTAGGCGACGCCCGCCTTGTTCAGGGCGCGCTTGGTCGCATCGCACTGCACGCAGAGGGGCTTCGAGTACACGGTGATGTCCAAGGGGAGGGCCTTTCACGAGCGCTGCGCCGAGGCGCGGGAACGAGGGTGTCACGGGTTGTCGGTGGGGGTCCGGAGGACCCTGTCGCGGCATTCCGGAGCTTCAGAGGCCCGGATCGCCGCGACTGCATCAACACTACACCTAGTGGTGCCCCGGCGCGACAACCACTAGATGTACTGAACTACAACACTGTCATCCACATCGAGATGTTGATGGACTGTGGATGAGCAGACGTGGATGGGGACAGAGCAGAGGCACCACGCACGAAAGCGGAGGATGCGTGCACAGTCGAGTGTGGACGACGGGTCAGACATCCCTCCCCGACGGTGGATGACGGCCTCCGCCGACGGGTCGGAGACCGCCCGGAACGGCCAGAAGTGACGTGCCTCCCCGGCGTGTC
This sequence comes from Brachybacterium sp., assembly GCA_030451965.1. Lineage (GTDB taxonomy): Bacteria > Actinomycetota > Actinomycetes > Actinomycetales > Dermabacteraceae > Brachybacterium. Next base: position 2,212 of record JAKDNE010000397.1, read on the forward strand.
CTCGGCGTGTCTCCGGTTCGGCTCCGGCGTGTCCTCGGGGCGGCTGCGGTGCGTGCTCCGCGGGGCGGCTCGCCCGCATCTTCGCGGATACTCCGCGGCGTTCGGTCACGTCGGCGACAGCGGCGACGACGTCTGCGGCGGAGGAGATGCCGACCCCTCGACCGCACGACCCCCGCAGCCCCCTGGCGGTCAGGGTGCTGCGGGGGTCGCTGGAACCCGCCGATCCGGCGGCGGCGGTCGTCGGCTCCGCGGGCAGAGCCGCGGCGCTCAGGGGCGGGAATCCTCCCCCGCCGGGGTGTCCGTGGCGGTGGCGTCCGTGGCGGGGACGTCCGTCGGGGGCGCATCCGCGAGGGGCGCGTCCTTCACGGGAGCATCCGTGGCGGCATCGGTCGACGCCA
>JAKDNE010000041.1 GCA_030451965.1 Brachybacterium sp.
GTGACCGAGAGCCGATTGTCCAGCTGCATCAAGGTGGTGCGACCGGGCTCCTGGAGGCGCAGGCGCACCTCGCTGCCGCCGGGATTGTCCTCGAGCACGCCCCGGAGCTCGCTGACCACCCGTTCGCTGGCGCGCATCGCGGGCAGTGCGATGACCACGGGACCATCGGGCCCTCCCCCGGTCTCCGGGATGGACATGTCCATGACCTTCAGCTCCGGCATGCCCTTGGAGGTGTCCAGCCGTCCCTTCATCGAGACGATGAGGTCCTCGGCGAGCTCGGTGGCGACGGTCTGATAGGTCGAAGGGAACATCAGGCAGTCGATCGAGCCCTCGAGGTCCTCGACCGTGACGATCGCCCACATGTCGCCCTTCTTGGTGGTCTTGCGCTGCAGCGAGGTGATCAGCCCCGCGATCGTGACCATCGCCCCGTCCTCCACGGCGCCGTCATCGGCGAGCGCGCTGATGGCGGTGGAGGAGTTCTGGGCGATGACGTGCTCGAGCCCGTACAGCGGGTGGTCCGAGACGTACAGGCCCAGCATGTTCCGCTCGAAGGCGAGCTTCTCCTTGCGGTCCCATTCGGGCAGGTCCGGGATCGTGATGGTCGCGGCGGAACCGGAGGCCATCGAGTTCTCGTCCCCGCCGCCGCCGAACACATCGGCGAAGAGGTCGTACTGGCCCTGGGCCTCCTTGCGCTTCACGTCGACCACGGAATCGACGGCGTCCTCGTGGATCAGCACCAGGGAGCGGCGGTTGGCACCGAGCTCGTCGAAGGCGCCGCCCTTGACGAGGGACTCGATGGTGCGCTTGTTGCACACCGAGAGCGGCACCTTGTCCAGGAAGTCGGTGAACGAGGTGAAGGCGCCCTTCTCCTCGCGGGTGGCGATGATCTCCTTGACCACGTGGGCGCCGACGTTGCGGATCGCGGAGAGGCCGAAACGGATGTCGTCGCCGACGGCGGAGAAGTACAGATCGGACTCGTTCACGTCCGGAGGCAGCACTGTGATCCCGCGATGTCGGCAGTCGCCGAGGTACAGGCCGAGGCGGTCGCGGTTCTCCTGGGTGGAGGTCAGCAGTGCGGCCATGTATTCGGTGGGATGGTTCGCCTTGAGGTAGCCGGTCCAGTAGGAGACCACGCCGTAGGCGGCCGAGTGCGACTTGTTGAAGGCGTAGTCGGCGAAGGGCATCAGGGTCTCCCACAGCGCCGTCACCGCGGCCGCGGAGTACCCGTTCTCCTTCATGCCTGCCTCGAAGGAGGCGAACTGCTTGTCCAGCTCCGCCTTCTTCTTCTTGCCCATGGCGCGGCGCAGGATGTCCGCCTGTCCCAGGCTGTACCCGGCGACCTTCTGCGCCGTCTGCATGACCTGCTCCTGGTAGACGAGCACGCCGTAGGTCTCGCCGAGGATCTCCGCCAGGGGCTCCTCGAGCTCCGGGTGGATCGGCGTGATCTCCTGCAGCCCGTTCTTGCGCAGGGCGTAGTTGGTGTGGGAGTTCATGCCCATCGGGCCGGGTCGGTACAGCGCCGAGACCGCGGTGATGTCCCCGAACTGGTCCGGCTTCATCTGCCGCAGCAGGGTGCGCATACCGGAGCCGTCCAGCTGGAACACGCCGAGCGTGTCTCCCTTCTGCAGCAGCTCGTAGGTCTTCGGATCGTCGAAGGGGAGCAGCTCCAGGTCCGGCGGGGTCTTGCCGTTGCGCGCCATGTTCTCGACGGCGTCGGAGAGCACGGTGAGGTTCCGCAGTCCCAGGAAGTCCATCTTCAGCAGGCCCAGGCTCTCAAGCGTGGGGTACTCGAACTGGGTGATGATCTGGCCATCGGAGGGACGGCGCATCATCGGGACGATGTCGATCAGCGGGTGGCTGGACATGATGACGGCGCAGGCATGCACACCCCAGCCACGGGTCAGGCCCTCGACGCCCTTGGCGATCTCGACGACCTTCTGGACATCGGGGTCCTCGTCGTGGATCCGGCGGAACTCCCCCGCCTCGGCGTAGCGCTTGTCCTCGGGGTCGAAGATGCCCTTGACCGAGATGTCCTTGCCCATCACCGTGGGCGGGAGCGCCTTGGACAGACGGTCACCCATCGCATAGGGGTAGTCCAGGACGCGGGCGGCGTCCTTGAGGGAGTTCTTCGTCTTCATCACGCCGTAGGTGATGACCTGTGCGATGCGGTCGTCGCCGTACTTGCGCTCGACGTATTCGATGACCTCGCCGCGACGGCGATCATCGAAGTCGACGTCGAAGTCGGGCATGGAGACACGGTCGGGGTTCAGGAACCGCTCGAACAGCAGGCCGTGCTCGAGGGGGTCGAGGTCGGTGATCCGCAGGGCGTAGGCGACCATCGAGCCGGCACCGGAGCCACGGCCCGGTCCCACGCGGATGCCCTGCTCCTTGGCCCACTTGATGTAGTCCGAGACCACCAGGAAGTAGCCGGGGAAACCCATCTGCAGGATGACCGAGACCTCGTAGTCGGCGCGCTGCTGCACGTCCTCGGGGATGCCCGTCGGATAGCGGTACTCCAGACCGCGCTGGATCTCCTTGACGAACCAGGACTCCTCGTCCTCGCCCGCCGGGGTGGGGAAGTGCGGCATAAAGTTCGCGCCGTCGTCCGTGGTGCGGAACTCGACATCGCACATCTCGGCGATGCGCAGGGTGTTGTCGCAGGCCTCCGGGAACTCGCGGAACAGTTCGCGCATCTGCTTGGCAGATTTCAGGAAGTAGCCGGAGCCGCCGAACTTGAAGCGGTCGGGGTCGTTCAGGCGGGAGCCGGAGTTGATGCACAGCAGGACGTCCTGGATGGTCGCATCCTGCTCGGTGACGTAGTGGAGGTCGTTGGTGGCCACCAGCGGAGCGCCGACAGCCTTGGCGACCTCGAGCAGGTCCTTGGTGACCCGCTTCTCGATGGTCAGCCCGTGGTCCATCAGCTCGATGAAGTAGTGCTCGCTCCCGAACATGTCCTGGTACTCGCCGGCGGCCTTGACCGCTTCGTCGAACTGGCCCAGTCGCAGGCGGGTCTGCACCTCACCGGAGGGGCAGCCGGAGGTGGCGACCAGGCCGTCGGAGTACTGAGAGAGGATCTCCCGGTCCATGCGGGGCCACTTGCCCATCTGGCCCTCGAGCGAGGCGTAGGAACCCAGGCGGAACAGGTTGTGCATGCCGGCGGTGGAGTGGGACAGCAGCGTCAGGTGCGTGTACGCGCCACGGGCCGAGACATCATCACCGGCGAGCTGCTGCTCCCGCGTGCCCCACTGCTGGCGGGTGCGGTCGTGACGGCTGGTCCCCGGGGTCACGTAGGCCTCGATGCCGATGATCGGCTTGATGCCCGCGCTCGTGGCCGCCTTGTAGAACTCGTAGGCGCCGAAGAGGTAGCCGTGGTCGGTGATCGCGACGGCCTGCTGCCCTTGTCGCACCGTCTCGTCGACCAGCTTGTCGATCTTCGCGGCCCCGTCCAGCAGGGAGTAATCGGTGTGGACGTGGAGGTGCACGAAGTCGTCGGACATGCACTCCAGGGTAGCCCTGCCGACGACATCCGAGGCGCTCAGGGGTGGGTCGGAGAGGTCACCTCGGCGAGTTCGGCGTGTCGCCGCCGGGAGCCGCTCCGGGTCCGGGTCTCACCGCGTCGCGGCGACCTCCGCATGGGTGCGCAGGATCCCTTCGGTGGTGCCTTCGGGGGCGCGGCCGATACCGCACTCGGTGGCCACACCGATGTCCTGGCGGACGCAGGGGCGGGCCGCGGCGAGGCGGCGACGCGCGCCCTCGGCCCCGTCCTCGCGATGGACGAGGCCGAGGTACAGCTCGGCGACGGCGTCGAGCTCGGCGAGCGGGGCGAAGTACGTCTCGTCGTCGCGGTCGATCGGCACCGGCAGGTGCAGCCAGGACAGCTCGCGCCCGGCAGAGTCGATGACGGCGTTCGCGACCCGCACCAGGTTCGCGGTGTCGACCGGTTCCACGAAGTGCTTCTCCCCGGCATCCCCGTAGCACAGGTGCATCCCCACCTCGACCTCGGACGGGACGGAATCGATCAGTGCGGCCAGGCGCACGGCGATGCCGTCGAGCACACCGCCGGTCCACCAGTGGTCCATCACCGAGCCGTAGCCGGAGGCGCCTTCGAGGATGCCCATCTCGCTGGCCACGTCCCACTGGATCGCGAGGTCGGTGTGCGGGATGTCCTCGAGGATCTGCTCGAGCTCGCCGAGGATCGCGTCGGCGTAGACGGGCTCGAAGGCGGCACGGTCCTCACCGCGGAAGAAGGAGGAGATCACCGCGACGGGGGTGGGCAGGGAGACCTGGAACCTCATCCCGGCAGGGATCACCCCCTCCTGGCGCAACCGGGTGAAGAGCGCGTACGACTCGGCCGCGGCGGCCGCGTATCCGAGCGGGGGCAGGTCGATGTGCGCGGGCTCCACGCCGCTCGCCAGGCGCAGCGGGCGGATGTCGAGTCCGGCACCGAAGGGGATCGGCTCCTCCCCCACCCGCTCGATGCCCTGGGCCTCACCGAGCACGTCGGGCTGGAACATGATCCAGTGGAATCGCTTCCCCACCTCGCCGTCGGGGATGCGGCGCACATGGCCGCCGAGGATCTCGGCGACCGTGCGCATGGTGGTCTCGGCATCGTCGTAGTTCACGCTGCCGGTGAGATGGGCACCCCGTGTCTGAGTCATGGGTCCAGGGTACGGGGCGGGTCAGCCCTTGACTGCGCCGTCCTCGACGCCGTGGAAGAAGAACTTCTGGAAGACGGCGGCCTCCAGCACCTCCGTGGTTCCCACGTGATCCAGCCCGCGTCCGGCGATCGCAGCGAAGTCGCGGCGGCTCGCGGTGAAGTCGGGTTCCAGCCAGGAGCGGAACTATCCCTGACGGGGTACGCAGCTGACGTCGAAGGATGGCGAATCGGTCATCCTTTGATTCCTCCTTGTTCGAGGCCCTTGATGAAGTAGCGCTGAAGCGCCACAAAGAAGATGATGACCGGGATCAGCGCAATGATCGTCCCTGCAGCGATCAAGCGCGGATCGTTGTAGAAGGTACCTCGCAGGTAATTCAGTCCCACGGTCAGGGTGTAGTTGTCCTCACTGGACAGCACGATCAGCGGCCACAGGAAGTCGTTCCAGGCGCCGACGAAGGAGAAGATCGCTACCACGGAGATCATTCCCTTGACCTGTGGGGCGCAGATACGCCAGAACCGTTGCCAGACGGTGGCGCCGTCGATCACGGCCGCTTCCTCCAGTTCATCGGGAATGCCGATGAATGCATTACGCATGAGAAGCACGTTCAGGGGAGTGACGAGCATAGGGAGAGCCGCCCCCAGCAGCGTGTCGGTCAGGTTCATCGACCGCACCAGCAGGAACTGGGAGATGATGATCGCTTCCAGCGGGACCAGCAATGCGATCACGAACACGCCCGTGGCGACGGGCCGCAGACGCCACTTCAGCCGGCCGAGAGCAAAGCCCGCCAACGTGCAGAGCACGACGTTCCCACCGACCACCAGGGCGGTGACCTTCACCGAGTTCAGCACGAAGCGCAGGACGGGGATCTGGTCCATGACATCGGCGTAGTTGGTGAATGTCGGGTCTCCGGGGAGCAGCTCGGGCGGCTGGGCATACAGGTCGTCTCCGGGGCCCTTCAGCGACAGGGAGAGCTGCCACAGCAGCGGCCCCGCGAGCAGGATGAGCATGACGACGAGGATCACGTATCGGGCGATCTGGGTCCCGTTGGCTCTGCGACGACGGCGGCCCGTCCTCGGCGCCGTTGCCGGTGCCCTTCCTGTGGTGACTGCGCTCATGCGTCCTTCTCCTGTCGGTTCTGCACCGTGAGCTGCAGCGCCAGCAGCACTGCAAGGATCGCGAACATCACCAGTGAGATCGCTCCGGCGTATCCGGTTTGGGCTTGCAGCCCGGTTCCCTCGCGCTGAATCAGCATCGTCATGGTCATCGCGTTTCCTCCGGGGCCACCGGAGCTGTCGGTGAGGATGTAGACCTCGCTGAATACACGGAAGGCGGCCACGGAGGAGAACATGGCGATCAGGGCCATCGTGTTGCGCACTCCGGGCATGGTGACCGAGATGAACCGCCGCACCGGACCGGCGCCGTCCACGGACGCCGCGTCGTAGAGGGTGGTGTCGATATTGGCCAGAGCGGCCAGGTAGATGACCATGTAATACCCCATGCCCATCCACGCCGTGACGACCATGGCGCTGATCAGGATCAGCCACCGGTCGGTGAGGAACGGTACCGGTTCGCTGATCACGTTCAGCCAGCTCAGCACGCCGTTGACCAGGCCGCGGGAGTCCAGCAGGTTCGTCCAGATCAGCCCACCGGCAACCGCGCCCATGACCACCGGCAAATAGAAGCTGGTCCGGAAGAAGCCCATGAATTTGCCGTCACCGGCGCTGACCGAGGCCAGGATCAACGGCAGGACGACCATGAAGGGCACGACGCAGAAGACGTACAGCGTGGAGTTGAACAGGGCTCGGGTGAACCGAGCATCCCCCCACAGCTGCACGAAGTTGTCGATTCCGGTGAAATGCCCCGGCCGCAGCATCGTGGCGTCGGTGAACGATAGGATCAACGTGTTGAAAAACGGAAATATCGTCATGACGAGCACGATGGCCAGTGCGCCTCCGCTGAAGAGCAGCGGCACGAACCAGCGCGGCTTCCGCCAATCGTGCAGGCGACGACGTGGTATTCCCTCGACGGTCCCTTTCCGGGGCGCGGTGAGCGAACTCATCTCTCACTTCATTTCTATGCTTACGAATTGAAAATTCCGGTGTCTGGCCGGCGTCAGCAAAAACGCCCCACACGCCCGCTGCCACATGCCGGGGCGCATTCCCGGCGCGGGGCCGGCCACCGGTCGTACCGGTGCCTGACCGCGACTGTCACTCGGTGGTTGCGATCCGCTCGTTCGCATACTGCACGGCGTCGTCGAGGGCGTCCTGCGGGTCCTTCTTGCCCATCACTGCCTGAGCGACCTGGTCGTGCAGGAAAGTCTTGCTGGCCTCCGGGAACATCGGCGGTGCCCAGACCTTCGCCTCGGCCACCTGCTTCGCCGTCTCTACCCGGACCCGCGACTCGTCCGTGCTGTCCTCCTCGGTGAAGTAGGGGTCATCCAGCAGTCCGGAAGCCGAGGGGAAGATCGATGCCTCCTTCGCGAAGGCCATCTGGTTCGCGGGGTTGGTGGCGAAGTGCGCGAACGCGAGCGCGGTGGCCTGGTTCTTCGAGGACTCGTTCACGACCAGCGTGTGGATCGCCATCGAGGGCGCGGTGTTCGCGATCGCCGGCGAGATCTCGACGCTTTCGTAGACGTCCTTGGCGGTCGTCTTCAGCTCCGTCAACGTGTAGGCGCTTCCCGGCATCGAGGCGACCTGACCGGCCTTGAAGGCGTCGACCTCACCGGTGAGCAGGTTGTTCAGACTCTCGTCAGTGAACCCGCCGGCTTCGTACAAGTCAGCGAACCGTCGGATCAGTTCGACAGCTTTCGGCCCGTTGAAGGTGAACTCGGCAGCGTCCTCGTCCATCAGCTGCACACCGTACTCACCGAGGGTCTCGATGGTGGGCAGGTGCCCGATCATGGTGACGTCGTCACAGTTCTCGGCCATCACATCGCCCTGGTCGAACAGTTCGTCATATGTGGTGGGCAGGTTGGCCGGATCCAGTCCGCACTTCTCGAACAGCTCGGTGTTGAAGAAGTACGGACCTGTGTTCAGGTACCACGGGAAGCCATAGGTACCCTCTTCCAGCCTCGGGAACGTCATACCTTCCCAAGCCTCCGGCAGGTAATCTGCCTCGGCCTCGGGTACCGCCTCGGCGAGGTTCACGAGCATGCCCGCCGTGGCCAGGGTGTAAGCGGCCGGCGGACTCATGTCCACCACGTCCGAAAGGTTCCCTGCGGCGGCGTCGGCAGAGAGCTTGTCCACGTAGCCTTCGGCGGGAAGGTCACGCCATTCGACATTGGCCTCCGGGTACTTCTCCTCGAAGTCCGAGATCAGTTGAGTGAAGTACTCCTCGAAGCCACCCTTGAGGTTCCACGTCTGGAACGTGATGTCACCGTTGACCTCGCCGTCGGAAGCTCCTGCGCCCGCGCCGGAATCACCTCCCGCGCCGTCGGTCGCCACGCCGCATCCGGTGAGGGTCAGAGCCGCGGCAGCGAACCCTCCGCTGAGCACGAATCGCCTCGATCTGTACATCACTACATCTACTCCTTCGTAGTTTCCGTCTCCGGCCCCACCCACTCGGTGAGCTCGCAACCTCTAACTAAAGCGCTAAAGTGAGCGTGGCACCCCGCCTGCCGCCTGTCAACACTCACGCCTCCCGGGCGCGCCGGACCGGCAGCCCCAGGTGGCCTGCCACCACCGGCCGCCGGACGCTCCGCGCAGAGGGTGTCACCGGGGATCCGGCGGGATCCCCGGTGACGTCATGCAGGTCGCCTCAGAAGCGGACGCGCACGCTCGTGATCTCGAAGGGCTTCAACGCAAGAGCCAGCGAAGACCCCTCCGCAGTGGCCGCGCGATGCCCCAACGGGGATTCCTCGGTCAGCGGCCGCTCGAGCAGATCCACCACCGTCAGCGACGTCGCGCCGGGCACCTCGAGGGTCCCCTCCGCGCGGCGCCCCTCGGACTCGTACAGCCGGACCACGAGGTCCCCCGAACGGTCCTCGGCGAGCTTGACGGTCTGGATCCGGGCGCCGCCCTCCCCACCGCCGGCCGCCGCGAAACGCGCCACCGGTGCGAGCTGCTCCGCACGACGAAGCCGGCGCAGGGGCTGGTTGAGCTCCTCTCCGAGATCCACCGCCTCCGCGAGGCCCACGTCCGGACGGATCGCGTAGCGCAGGGAGTACTGACCCTCCTCAGCCAGGGGATCCGGGAACTCCGCCGCCCGCAGCACCGTCGCGCGGACCACCGTGGTGGTCCCGCCGTCGTCCTCCCGCAGCACACGCCGCACGTCGTGCCCGTAGGAGGAGTCGTTGGCCAGCGCGATGCCGTAGTCCGGCTCGGCCACACGCACCCAGCGATGGGCGCAGGTCTCGAACCGGCCGAAGTCCTCGTTGGTGTTCACGGGGATGGGGCGGTCGATGTGGCCGAACTGGATCTCGCTGCTCATGACCGCGGCACGGACATCCAGCGGGAAGGCCAGCTTGAGCACCTTCTTGCGTTCGTGCCAGTCGACGTCGAGGTCGATGCCGAGCGCGTCGGCGCCGGGAGCGACCGAGTACGTCAGCGTGATGCGCGATCCGGTCCCGACCGATGGCATCCCCTCGTGGGGCCGCTCGACGGCGCCGTCCTCGCGGGTGCGATGGGTGACGGAGATGCGCACGGTGCCGTCCTCATCGTGCCTGATCGCGGGGGCGTCCTCGGCTGTCAGATCCCGGTGGACATGGCGGTAGAACTCATCGATGTCCCAGGAGTCCCAGGCGTTGGGCGCGTCCCGGTGCAGCTGGAGCAGGGCCCCGGAGGCACCCGGTGCGATCGCCTCACGGCCGTCGACCCCGGCGCGCAGCGAGGTGAGCAGCCCCCGCTCATCGATCTCGACATGGAGGCCGGGGGTGGTCACGGCGACCCTGCCTCCCGATTCGCACACCTTCGGCGCGGCGCCCGGACCGCTCGCCGCGGCGATCGCCAGCGGTGCGACGCCCTGGCGCGAGCGGGCCCCCGAGTTCGCGGTCACGACGGTGTCGGAGCCGTCGCCGAGTGCGTCAAGAGCGGCCGCGACCAGCGCCTCTCCCCGCTCGGTGAGGTAGTCGTAGGACTGCTCGGCCTCACGGTGCACCCAGGCGATCGACGAGCCCGGCAGGATGTCGTGGAACTGCAGCAGCAGCAGCTTGTCCCACAGCGAGTCGATCTCCTCGTACGGGTAGGCGAAGCCCTCGACCCGGCGAGCGGCGGTGGCGCTCCACAGCTCGACGTCATGCATGAGCGCCTCGGTGCGGCGGTTGCCCTGCTTGCCGAGGATCTGCGAGGAATAGGTGCCGCGGTGCAGCTCGAGGTAGAGCTCCCCGTTCCAGACGGGAGCGTCCGCATACTCCTCACGGGCGCGGGTGAAGAAGTCCTGCGAGGAGGACCACTGCACCTTCGGTGCACCCTCGAGGTCCGCGAAACGCTCCTGCGAGGCGAGCATCTCGCGGGTGGGGCCACCGCCCCCGTCGCCCCAACCGGTCGGGGTCAGACCGATGTGGCTGGCGCCCTTGTCCTTGAAGTTCTTCTCGAAGTAGGCGAGCTCGGCGGCGGTGAGCTGGCCGTTGTAGGCGTCGATGGGTGGGAAATGGGTGAACTGCGTGGTGCCGTCGATCCCCTCCCAGTCGAAGGTGTGGTGCGGGAAGGTCGAGTACTGGTTCCACGACACCTTCTGGGTGAGGAAGGAGTCGTTGCCGGCGAGCGCGCAGATCTGCGGCAATGCGGCGGAGTAGCCGAAGGAATCCGGCAGCCAGGTCTCCTTGGTCTCGAACCCGAACTCCTCGAGGAAGAACTTCTTGCCGTGGAGGAACTGGCGCGCCATGGCCTCGGAGCCGGGCATGTTCGTGTCCGACTCGACCCACATGCCGCCCACCGGCACGAAGCGGCCTGCGGCGACGTGCCCGGCGATCCGTCGGAACAGGCCCGGGTACTCATCACGGATCCACTGGAACTGCTGCGCGGAGGAACAGGAGAAGGTCAGCTGCGGATAGTGCTCCAGCAGCCAGCAGACGTTGGAGAAGGTGCGGGCGCACTTGCGCTTGGTCTCCCGCAGCGGCCACAGCCAGGCGGAGTCGATGTGGGCGTGGCCCGTCGCGATGACGGTCAGCGCCGACGCAGTCGCCGGCGCCTCGAGCACCTCGCGCAGCTCGGCCCGGGCGGCGCCGGCGGTCCGGTGCAGGTCGTCCGGGTCGGCGGCGTCCAGTGCCCGCCCCAGGGCGTGGAGGAGGTCGAAGCGGCGCGCGGACTGCTCGGGCAGGGTGTGCATGAGGCCGTCCAGCGCGGTCACGTCCTGCTCGAGCTCCCAGACCACCCTCGAACGCCAGGCCAGCCGCAGCATGGTGAGGTCGTAGATGGGGTCCTCGCCCGCGGTCGCCTTGTCCCCCAGCGCGGTGGTGGCGAAGGTCCAGTCACCGGGCACGTTGGGATTCGCGGCGCATTCGAGGTAGAAGTCGACCTCCTGGCCGGCTTCGAGGGTGAGGTACTGGTTGAAGGGGTTGATCGCCTTGACGGTCTCTCCCTCAGGGGTCCAGATCAGTGCCTCGGCCTGGAAGCCGGGCATGTTCGTGAAGGACAGGTCGAGCTGGAGCTCGATGTCGCGGTCCTCGCCGGCGGTCCAGGAGCTCGGCACCCGGCCCGTGACGTGCAGCCACAGGGTCGACCAGGGGCGACCCCAGCGGTCGCCGACGGACACGGGGGTGTAGGTCTGGCGCCGGGCCTCCTCGAAGGGGACCGGCTCGTCCGGCACCTCCCACGCCTCGATGGTCAGCGGCGCGGTGGCCAGGTGACGGCGTGCGGGCAGCATTTCGTGGAGGAACCGGCGGACCCGGTCCTCGCTGGTGGGGCGGTTGTCGTGCATGAGAGCTCCTCGACGAGCGTTGCCGGAGCGCCGTAGGCGGCCGCTGACCGGGCATAAAGCGGTTTAGGAAGCGTAGCACCGCCGACGTGCCGACGGCTGCTCGTCCCGCCGCTGCCGAGGCGGCTCAGCCCGCGCCGCCCTCCGCTTCCTGCTCGCGCCGCATGTCAGTCAGCAGGGTGTTCATGAAGTCGTGCACGTCCTCGAAGCTCAGTGAACGCTCGTCGCGGCGGGGCGGTATGCCGCCCACGAAGGCACCGCCGTGCCAGGACATCGAGTCGTCCGGCAGGGTCGGGTCGTCGTCCCGCCACAGGTCGATGGGGATCGCGTGGGCGGCGAGGTCGCGGGCGATCTCGTCGGCCTGCGCGGGGCTGCCGGAGCGCTGCAGCACGGAGACCAGCAGCGACTGAGCAGCCCAGGCGATCGCGTCGTCAGCACTGTCCTGCCCGGGATCGATCGACTCCTGGACCAGTGCGAGGTAGCTCGCGGCGAGCTCGTCCGCGCCGTCCTCGTGATGGTCCTTCGCGACCCGCAGCGCGACGCGCGGCACGAGGCCACGGGCGTCCCAGAGCATTGCGGCACCCACGAGCGCCATGCCCACCCCGGTCGGGAAGTCCGGATCCAGGGCGAGCGCGGTGGACGGGCCGCGCCCGGCGCGCTGTTCGTCATCGGCCGCGAGGAACTCCTGGACCGAGCGGGCGATCGCTGCCCGTGCCCGCTCGTCGTCGCGCAGCACGACCTCCGCCTCCGCGGGGTCCACACCCAGCCGACGCGCGATGCGCGCGAAGGGGAAGTCGGGACGGGCCAGGGCCGCGTCGCGGGTCGGCACCAGCGCGCCGGAAGTCTGCTCATCGCTCATGCCTCGACGCTACCGCCCGCGACACCGCTGCCGTGACGACGAGTCCTGTGATCCTTCTGCGCCCGCCGCATCCCGCCGATTCCGTGGCCTGCGCAGACTGGGTGGAGGATCTCCCCCGCGCGCCAGGACGCTATGCGCAGTACCGGGTCACGCGCGAGGAGGGATCGCGGCTCAGCGGCCGCGCAGCGCCTCCAGCGCCTGCTGCAGATCCGTGGGGTACTGCGAGCGATAGGTGACCTCATGCCCGGATACCGGATGGATGAAGGTCAGCTCCATGGCGTGCAGCCACTGGCGGATCAGGCCCACCCGCGCCGCGAGCGTCGGGTCCGCCCCGTAGAACGGATCCCCGACCAGCGGATGATGCAGCGCGGACAGGTGCACCCGGATCTGGTGGGTGCGGCCGGTCTCCAGACCGATCTTCAGCAGGGTCGCCCCCTGGAGGTCCTCGAGGGTCTCGTAGTGGGTGACCGAATGCTTGCCGGCGTCGCGCACCGCGAATTTGAAGTCGTGCTGCGGGGAGCGCCCGATCGGGGCCTCGATGGTGCCGCGCGACTGGTCAGGGGTGCCCTGGCAGACCGCGTGGTAGACCTTCCCGACCTCCCGGGCGCGGAAGGCGTCCTTGAGAGTGGTGTAGGCGCGCTCGGTCCGGGCGATGACCATCAGCCCGCTGGTGCCCACGTCCAGGCGGCTGACGATGCCCTGCCGTTCGGGATCACCGGTGGTGCGGATGTCGACACCCGCGGCGGCCAGGTGGCCCAGCACCGTGGGCCCGGTCCACCCGGCGCTGGGGTGCGCGGCGACCCCCACGGGCTTGTCGATCACCACGATGTCGTCATCCTGATGGATCAGGCTCATGCCCTCGGCGATCTGCGGGCGGACCTCTGCTGCGGGCTTCTCCTCCGGCAGTTCGACGTGCACCACCGCTCCGGGCTCGAGCCGCGTGGAGCGGGCCGGCGCCTCGCCGTCGACGAGCACGTGCCCGGCCATCACCAGATCGGCGGCGCGGGTGCGGGAGAGTCCCAGCATCCGCGAGACCGCCACGTCGACCCGTTCCCCGGCGAGGCCGTCGGGGACCATCAGGGTGCGCGAGGCGCTCAACGCTGCTC
>JAKDNE010000398.1 GCA_030451965.1 Brachybacterium sp.
CACCCCGCCCAGTCCGAAGCATGCCCCGGCGAGCACGGCCAGCACGGCACGGGGCAGGCGCAGCGTGCCCACCGTGAAGCTCGCCCCCGGGACGTCCTGCCCGAGGAGCACGGCCAGCACGTCGGAGGGCGGGTAGTAGGTGCGGCCCACCATGAGGCTCAGGCAGAACACGGCGAGGATCGCCGCTGCCAGCACGCCGCAGGTCAGCAGTGTGCGACGAGTGCGCCGACGACGCACCGCGACGACGCGCCCGAGGGTGCTCGGCGCGCTCGCGGGTCGGGGGTCCGGGGCGCTCACAGGTGGGCCAGCTTCTGACGGCGCACGATGGCGATGAAGACCGGGGCGCCCAGCAGGGCGGTGACGATGCCGACGTCCAGCTCCTCGGGCCGGGCGACGATCCGGCCGACCACGTCCGCGGCCGTCAGCAGCGCGGCGCCCGCGACGGCGCTGAAGGGCAGCAGCCAGCGATGGTCCGAGCCGATCAGGAGCCGGCAGGCGTGGGGGACCACGAGCCCCACGAAGCCGATCGGGCCGGTCACCGCGGTGGCCGCCCCGCACAGCACGACCGCGCCGAGGGAGGCGAGGGCCCGTGTCGCCATCACCCGTTCGCCGAGGCCGGCGGCGAGCTCGTCGCCGAGGGCGAGGGTGTTCAGGCCGCGGGCGCTGAGCAGGCAGAGCACCGCTCCCACCGCGAGGAACGGGGCGACCTGCTGCAGGGAGGCGTAGGTGCCGCCGCCCACGCCGCCGATCTGCCAGGAGCGCACGCTATCGCCGATGTCGGAGCGAGGCAGCACCACGGCGCTGATGAACGAGGTCAGGGCCGCGCCGGTGGCGGCGCCGGCGAGGGCGAGCTTGAGCGGGGTGGCGCCGCCCTGGCCGAGGGACCCCAGCGTGTAGACGAGCACCGCGGTCAGGGCGGCACCGAGGATCGCGACCCAGATGAAGGTCGAGGCCACGGTCAGTCCGAACCAGGCGATCCCCACCACCACGGCGAGGGAGGCGCCGGTGCTGATCCCGAGGATGCCCGGATCGGCGAGCGGGTTGCGGGTCACGCCCTGCATCACGGCGCCGGAGATCCCGAGCGCGGCACCGGCGAGGAGGGCGAGCAGGGTGCGGGGGATCCGCTTGGCGACCGCGGCCGGTCCGAAGCCGTCGGTCGATCCGCCGAGGGCGGCGAGGATGTCCGCGACCCCCACGTCCCGCGAGCCGATAGTCACCGAGCAGGCGGCGATCAGCACGAGGGCCGCGGCGAGGCCGAGCAGCCGGAGCAGCCGGGCACGAGCGGCACGCCGCAGCAGGCCGGAGGTGCTCCCGTGCCCGGGAGGGGCGGTGGTGGTCATCAGAGGGCGGTGGTCATCCTGGGCGGGCGGTCGTC
Organism: Brachybacterium sp.; assembly: GCA_030451965.1. Classification (GTDB taxonomy): domain Bacteria; phylum Actinomycetota; class Actinomycetes; order Actinomycetales; family Dermabacteraceae; genus Brachybacterium. Next base: position 1,376 of record JAKDNE010000398.1, read on the forward strand.
GCGGATCCGGTCGCGGGGCTCAGACGGAGGCGTTCGCGGCGCGCTCGAGCTCGACCAGGTAGTCCTCGAGGATGTACGAGATCGCGAGCGGGGTGGGGTTCGCGGCCGTGCCCAGCGGGCTGTCTCTCGGCAGGTGCACCACGGCCCCGTTCGCCACCGCCGGCATCTGCGAGAGCAGCGGATCGCCCTTCAGCGCCTCGACGAGGGTCTCGTCGCCGTAGGTCACGATGATCTCGACGTCGTCGAAGACGTCGGCCTGCTCGGCGCTGACGGAGGAGGAGAACTCCTCGGTCTCCGCGGAGGCGTCCTGCACGCTCTTCGCGATCGTCATCCCGAGGTCCTCGAAGAACATGGTGCGGGTGTCGTGGGCGGTGTAGAAGTTCACGGTCGAGAGGTCCGTGGTGTCGACGTGGGTGAGGAACATGACCGACTTCCCCGCGATCGCCGGGTGCTTCGCCACGGCCTCCTCGATCTCGCCCTCGAGCTCGGCGATCAGCGCCGCGCCGTCCTCCGCGCGCCCCATCCCCGCCGCGTTCGCGGTGATCATGTCGCGCCAGGAGGTGCCCCAGGCGACCTCGGGGAACGGGATCGTGGGGGCGATCGCGGTGAGGGTGTCGTAGTCCTCCTGGGTCAGGCCGGAGTAGCCGGCCAGGATGACGCTGGGGGCGGTGTCGGCGACGCCCTCGAAGTCGATGCCGTCGGACTCGTCGAAGAGCACGGGCGGCTCGGCGCCCAGCTCCTCGAGCTTCGCCGCGACCCATGGCAGCAGCCCGTCGGTGTCGTCGTCGCCGAAGTTCGCCGCCGCCATCCCGGCGGGCACCACGCCGAGCGCGAGCGGGACCTCGTGGTTCGCCCAGGCGACGGTGGTGACCACGTCGATCTCGGCGGGGAGCTCGGTGGTGCCGAAGGCGTGCTCGAGGGTGGTCGCGCCGTCCGCGCCGCTGCCGCTGCCGCCGCCGTCGGAGGCGCCGGAGCCGGTCGAGCTCTCGGAGGAGCAGGCGGCCAGGGCGGCGGCGAGGGCGACGGCGGAGCCGGCGAGGGCGCGGCGGGACAGACGGGGCATGGGGGCCTCTCGGGACGGGCCGGCGCGGAGGGTCGCGCACGGGACGGCGGCCGGGCGGCCCGGGCGGGCCCCGCGGCCGCCACGATGCGAACTTAGGATTGCCTCACCAAACCTACGAGGCGGTGCAGGTGTCCGCAAGCAC
>JAKDNE010000042.1 GCA_030451965.1 Brachybacterium sp.
GGTCATGCCGTCGAAGCGGCTGGTACAGGCCATATCGCCGTAGGTCGCGCTGTCGTCGTACTCGAGGGTCGTGCCCTCCTCGCTGAGGAAGGACGAGCCGCAGGCGCGCGCGGGATCCTCCTCGGCGACCGTGATCGAGAAGGGGCCGTCCTCGCAGCCTTCGACACCGCTGCCGCTGTAGTCGTGCTCGAGGACCGAGCAGGACACCGAGTCCTCCTCCAGCACGCAGGAGATGTTCCCGGTGGGGGAGCGCAGCTCGTTCATCTCCCGCGCATCCTCCGGCGCCGGGGAGACAGGGTCCTGGGTCTCCTCCTCGGTGGGCTCCTCCGTCGGCTGCTCGGAGGGGGTCTGCTCGGCCGCGGTGGTCGAGCTGTCGCGCTGGTACTCCTCCTCGTCCCCGGCGAGCCAGGCGCGGCCCACGAGGGCCATGACGATCACCAGCAGGAGCGCGAGCAGCAGGCAGCCGCCGCAGGCGAACCAGGCCCGTCGGCGCCTGCGGGAGCCGTTGTCGTGATCCAGAACGGCCGTGCCGGCCGGGACGCCTGCGGTGGTGGCCGGCGCTGCATCGCGGACCGGGGCTGAGGCAGGGGATGCCGGCGTGGCCCCGGCAGGAGACGCGGCGGTCGCGGCAGAGGCGCCGAGCGGCACCACACCGGCGTTCTGGGCGATCCGCACCGACCCGGTCGAGGACCTCTCCGGCAGATCCTGCGCAGCGCCATCGGGGGCAGCCGCGGTACCCGTGCCGAGATCTCCCCAGACGGAGACCGCGTCGGGGTCCTCCGCCCCGGGGTCCTCGTCCGCAGGATCCTCCTGCGGTACCGAGAGGCTCGCCTCGTAGGCCTGCTTCGCCCACGGGTTCGTCGCCAGGATCCACTGGCGCGCCACCTCGGGGCACGACGGATTCAGCACGATCAGCCTGTGCAGCTGCGGGTGCCTCTCGGCGAGCTCGAGCAGGCGCTCCGCGCTGGTGCTCGGATCGCCGGCCTCCTCAGCCGCTGAACGGGGCTCTGCCACCGCGGTCTCCCTTCGTCACGAGCTGTCGGCACTCCCACTGGTGGGGCGTCGAGTCGACAGTCGAGAATGGCACACCGTACCGGGCACGGGCAGGGTGACCGGCGGGCATCGGAGACAGATCACGCCCGGCGAACCGGGCCAGAACGTGATCGAGCCGTGGAGAACGGGCCGCAGGACTGCGGTGCACGCAGGTTTCTCACGGCGCGAGGGGTCGGCCTGTTCAGTCGGGGATCCGCCAGTCGATCGGCGCCGCCCCCTGCTGCTCGAGCAGCGCATTGGCCCGGGAGAACGGCCGGGATCCGAAGAACCCGCGGGAGGCCGACAGCGGGCTGGGGTGGGGGCTCGCGAGGTGAGGCACCTCGCCCAGCAGCGGGACCAGCGACTGCGCATCGCGCCCCCACAGGATCGCCACCAGGGGGCCGCCGCGGGCCACCAGGGCCCGCAGCGCGTGCTCGGTGATCTCCTCCCAGCCGCGCCGACGGTGCGAGGCCGGCGCGCCGGGCGCGACCGTGAGCACGCGGTTCAGCAGCAGCACGCCCTGGTCCTGCCAGGCGGTGAGATCCCCGTGCGCCGCGCGGGGGATGCCGAGGTCGCTCTCGAGCTCGGTGAAGATATTGCCGAGCGAACGGGGCAGCGGCCGCACGCCACGCTCCACGGCGAAGGACAGCCCGATCGGATGGCCGGGCGTGGGGTAGGGGTCCTGACCGACGATCAGCACCCGCACCTCGGACAGCGGCCGGGAGAACGCGCGCAGCACCTGCTCGCCGGCGGGCAGATAGCCGCGTCCGGCCTGCGTCTCCGCGCGCAGGAAGTCGCCGAGGGCGTGGAGGCGGTCCTCGACGGGGGCGAGGGCCTCGGCCCAGTCGGCGGTGAGGGATCCGGGGAGCGAGGTCGGCATGCGCACAGTCTTCCACCGGTGCTCCCACCCGTGACCCGGCTCCCACCGGCTCTTCAGGGGCGGCGCGCCGTGGACCCAGCCGTGCCGTGCCCCCGTACCCTCGGAGCATGTCCGCAGTCCCCGACTCCTCCGATGCCCGTGCCGCACGTGAGGATGCTCCCGTCGGAGCGTCCGAGGGCCCAGGAACCGGTGCATCGGACGATCTCAGCGAGCAGGACCGCCGGATCCTCGCCCTGGAGGGCCGCACCTTCCGCTACGTCGGCGCCAAGGAACGGGCCATCCGCGAGGAGGTCGGCATCTCCAAGGTCGCCTACTACGTGCGGCTGAACACCCTGCTCGACGAGCCGGCGGCGCTGCGCGCCGCCCCCGCGGTCGTCCACCGTCTGCGGGGCCGACGCACCTCCGATTCCGGCGCCTCGGCCGCCGACGGAGGCCATCGAGTCGCCTGAGCACGCGGTTCCAGGGCGTGTGCTCCCCACCCGGATCCCGCCGAGCAGGTTTAATGGGGCCGTGGCTGATTCCCAGTATCCGTACCCCCCGGACCGTTTCGATGACGAGGCGGACGCCGTCTCGTTCCATGGCGCCCACCGCGCCGAGCTGCCGTTCTGGCGGGAGAACCTGCTGTACATCATCATCATCGGCGCCGCTGCGGTGCTGCTGGTGGTGCTCCTCTTCTTCATCGGCAGCATGGGGGGCAACAGCGACGACCGCGCCGACGACCCCACCACCGCAGCCGCCTCCGAGAGCGAGGCGGACGAGACCTCCGGTGAGGACTCCGAGGCCGAGGCCACGGAGGAGCCGGCCCCGGAGGCCGACAGGTCCACCCCGCTGCTCGTGGTCAACGCCGGTGGCCAGGGGGGTCTGGCCGGAACCTGGCGGGACACCCTCGAGGACGACGGCTGGGAAGACGTGAGCCTCGCCACGGCGGACAACCACCAGGAGGAGCCGGTGGTCTTCTACCGCGACGAGGAGGATGCGGAGACCGCGCAGGTCCTCGCCGCGGAGGTCGGCGCCGGTGAAGCGCGCCAGAGCGACGAGTACGACGCCACGGTGACCTTCGTGGCCGTCGACATGCCCGGCGACGGGGACGAGGGCGACGGGGACGACGAGGGCTGAGCGCCCGTGCGACTGTCCGCCAGGAGCGCAGAGTTAGCACTCTCCCCCCTCGAGTGCTTATGATGATCTGGCACTCGGGCAACGAGAGTGACAGCGCCCTGCGCGCCGAGCTCCCGCTCCCGGAGGCATGATCGGCCGGCGGTCCGCCGTCCTGCCGACCACAAGCATTCCGGCCCCGTGAGGGTGTCGTCGTCGTGGGACATGAACACGATGGTGGCGCTCGTCCGTCGCGGGCACAGGGTCGGGTGGACACCACACCACACGGGAGAGATTCCACAATGGCCAAGCTCATCGCTTACGACGAGGAGGCCCGGCGCGGCCTCGAGCGGGGAATGAACCAGCTCGCCGACGCCGTCAAGGTCACCCTCGGCCCCAAGGGTCGCAATGTCGTCCTCGAGAAGTCCTGGGGCGCACCCACCATCACCAACGACGGCGTGTCGATCGCCAAGGAGATCGAACTCGACGATCCCTACGAGAAGATCGGCGCCGAGCTGGTGAAGGAGGTCGCCAAGAAGACCGACGACATCGCAGGCGACGGCACCACCACCGCCACGGTCCTCGCCCAGGCCATGGTCAAGGAAGGCCTGCGCAACGTCGCCGCCGGCGCCAACCCGATCGCGCTCAAGCGCGGCATCGACAAGGCCGTGGCCGCGGTCTCGGAGACCCTGCTCGCGCAGGCGCACCCGATCGAGACCAAGGAGCAGATCGCCTCCACCGCCGCGATCTCCGCGGCCGACCCGGCCATCGGCGAGCTCATCGCCGAGGCCCTGGACAAGGTCGGCAAGGAGGGCGTGATCACGGTCGAGGAGTCCAACACCATGGGCCTCGAGCTGGAGCTCACCGAGGGCATGCGGTTCGACAAGGGCTACATCTCGCCCTACTTCGTCACCGACGCCGACCGCCAGGAGACCGTGCTCGAGGATCCCTACATCCTCCTGCTGTCCTCCAAGGTCTCCTCCGTCAAGGATCTGCTGCCGCTGCTGGAGAAGGTCATCCAGGCCGGCAAGCCGCTGGCGATCCTCGCCGAGGACGTCGAGGGCGAGGCCCTCGCGGTCCTCGTCGTCAACAAGCTCAAGGGCTCCTTCAAGTCCGTGGCCGTCAAGGCCCCGGGCTTCGGCGACCGTCGCAAGGCGATGCTCGAGGACATGGCGATCCTCACCGGCGGGCAGGTCATCTCCGAGGAGGTCGGCCTCAAGCTGGAGACCGCTGGTCTCGAGCTGCTGGGCCAGGCGCGCAAGATCGTCGTCACCAAGGACGAGACCACCCTGGTCGAGGGCTCCGGCGACGCCGAGCGCATCGCTGCTCGCGTGTCCCAGATCCGCACCGAGATCGAGAACTCGGACTCGGACTACGATCGCGAGAAGCTCCAGGAGCGCCTCGCGAAGCTGGCCGGCGGCGTGGCCGTCATCAAGGCCGGCGCCGCCACCGAGGTGGAGCTCAAGGAGCGCAAGCACCGCATCGAGGATGCCGTGCGCAACGCCAAGGCCGCTGTGGATGAGGGCGTCGTCGCCGGTGGCGGCGTCGCGCTGCTGCAGGCCGGTGCCGACACCTTCAGCAAGCTCATCCTCGAGGGTGACGAGGCGACCGGCGTGAACATCGTCAGGGTCGCCGTCGAGTCCCCGCTCAAGCAGATCGCGGTCAACGCCGGTCTCGAGGGCGGCGTCGTGGCCGAGAAGGTCAAGGGTCTGCCCGTCGGTCAGGGCCTGAACGCCGCGACCGGCGAGTACGAGGACCTGGTCGCCGCCGGCATCATCGACCCGGTCAAGGTCACCCGCTCCGCGCTGCAGAACGCGGCGTCCATCGCGGGCCTGTTCCTCACCACCGAGGCCGTTGTGGCCGACAAGCCGGAGCCCGTTCCGGCCGGCGGTGGCGACGACATGGGTGGCATGGGCGGAATGGGTGGCATGGGTGGCATGATGTGATCCAGCCTCACGGCTGAATCCTGCCGCTCGCACCCGAGCGCTCGACGGGCCCCGATCCTCTGCGGAGGGTCGGGGCCCGTTGCGGTCCCGGGTCCGGAGGACGTGGACGCTCAGCCGGCCGGGCAGGGCACCATGGGGCCATGACCTACGAGATGCAGGAGACGATCACCGTCCCGGCCGCCCCGCAGGAGGTGCACGCGCTGCTCAGCGACGTCACCCGCACGGGCGAATGGAGCCAGCAGTGCGAGCGCTGCGAATGGGAGGGCGAGCAGCGAGGCGCGGGAGCCCGCTTCACGGGGTACAACCGCACCCCGGAGCGCGAGTGGCAGACCACGTCCGAGGTCGTCGCCGACGTCCCGGGAGAGCACTTCGCCTGGTCCGTAGGCCCCGGCCGCGTGGAATGGGGATACCGGATGCGGCCCGCCGCGGACGGCGGGACCGAGCTCACGCAGTACTCGCGCACCCTGCCCGCCCTCGAGGAGTACTTCGCCGAACGCTTCGGGGACCGTGCCGGGGCGGAGATCGCGCGACGTCAGGAGGCCGCACGCACCGGGATCCCGGCCACGCTGGACGCGATCCGAGCGGTGCTCGCCAGCCGCTGAGCGCGCCCCCACCCGCACGCGAAGGGTCCGGAATGCTCGCCGACATTCCTTCGCAAAACGTCCGGAAATTCTTGTGATCGTCACCGGGAATGCCGCTCAAGCGTGCTCGAGGCCCTTCTCCATGATCTATCGGAGATATTGATGGCAGCATTCACGAAATGCGGTCGGCGAATTGCTGCCGGGCACCACTCAGGAGATGGCGACCGCGGCGGGGTCGTGAGCCGCCAGCACCGCGGCGGCGAGATCGACATCCAGGCGCAGAGCACGCAGAGAGGCGTGCACGAGAGCCTGGTCGGACAACGTCACGGCGGGCTCGATCCGCAGGTCACGGCCGAAAAGCGGTAGTGCATTGCGGAACAGGGCGTCTCGCAGCGGGTCGAGGATCACGTCCCCGGCGCGGGAGAGGTGGCCGCCGATGAGGATCAGGTCGGGATCCAGCAGGTTGCAGACCGAGTTCAGGGCCATGCCCACGGCGGCACCGGCGCGCGAGAAGATCGAGACCACGCGGTCGTCCCCGGCCAGGGCGAGATCGATCGCCTCGTCCAGGCTCAGCGGGGTGCCGGTGACGATGCGGCATTCCTCCAGCACGGTATCGGCGCCGGCGTAAGTGAACAGGCAGCCGCGGTTGGAGCACCGGCAGACGGGGCCGTTGCTGTCGATGCTCACATGCCCGAGCTCACCGGCACCGCCGTGGGCACCGGAGATGATCCGCCCATCGAGGACCTGGCCGAGCGCGACACCGAAGGAAAGGCTCACGTGCAGGAGGTTCCGGGGCGGGGGGCTCTCCAGAGCCCCGTACTGGGCGTAGGCGGCGTGGCGGGCGAGGTTCTCGAGCACCACCGCGGTGCCGAGGCCCTCCTCGTACTCGTCACGGATGTTGATCTCGCTCCATCGTCGGGACGTCGCACCGCCGAGCACCTCGCCCGTATGGCGGTTCACCAGCGTGTTCGGTGCGACGTGCAGTCCGTGGAGCTGCGGGTGGGGTGCCGGGAGCTCGTCGAGGAGCTCCCGCAGAGCGGCCAGCGCGGTGCTGATCCGCTCGCGACCGGTGGCGTCGGGGGAGCAGGGGAGGGCGCGGGTGGAGATCACACGGCCGTCGAGCTCGCCGAGGCCGACGATCGTGGTGTCGTCCTGGTGGATCGCGGCGCCGATGATCCCGGCCCGGCGGGCCAGCACCAGCTTCTCCTTGAGCGGAGCCTTGCCCTCGCCCGCCGCGATGTCGGCGGAGAGGCCCTCGGGCTCGACCATTCCCCGTTCGAGCAGTCCAGTGACGGTGTTGGTGATGGTCGCCCGGGAGGTCTGCAGGTGACGGGCGAGCTCGGCGCGATGCATCCCACCCTCCTCGAGGAGGGTGCGGACGACCTCGAAGGGGGTTCCTCGGGGGGGAATTCCTCGACGCGTCGCCATTCGTCATAATCTAGCACGAGGAACGACCCCCAGAACTTCCGCTCACCGCCGTTATGGGTGCCTCGGGAGCATCGGGGAAACACGAATTCATGGCGGGAAAAACTTCGGAAATTCCCGCGGGGCCGGGGCAGGGCCGGGGGTCAAGGGGTGTGCCGACCAGGCGTCGTCGAGGACGACGGGTCAGACCAGGAAGATCGGGATCACCCCGGGATTGTGCGCGTGGACGATGGCGAGGAAGACGACCACGTCGAAGAGCAGATGCACGATCAGCACGTACAGCAGAGAGCCGGTGCGGGTGAACAGCCACCCCTGCAGCAGCGCGAACGGGGCGGTGAGCAGCGGGCCCCATTCCTGGTAGCCCAGCTCCCACAGGAACGACACGAAGATGACCGCCTGCAGGAAGTTCGCCGGCCAGAGCCCGAAGTGGCGCCGCAGGAGCACGAAGCAGGTGCAGATGAAGAACAGCTCGTCCCAGGTGCCCACGAAGTTCACGCCCACCAGGAAACGCCCCAGCTCGCCGGCGTCGGTGATGTGAGGCCAGTTCTGGTAGGCGCCCGAGGTGATGAAGTAGAACGGCAGCAGCAACCAGCCCAGCAGTGGGACGGCGACGATGTACCCCCACTGCCAGCGGTTCCACCGCCGTCCGGAGAGCCAGGGGAAACGGATCGTGCGCCGTCGCAGCACCAGTCGGTCCACCAGCAGCGGCACGGTCACGGCGAGCAGCAGTGCGGTGCCGATCGTGAAGAACCGATCCCAGTCCACATCCGCCTTCACCGAGGTGGTGGAGACGATCGTGATCCCGAGCCCGATGAGCAGCAGGTCCTTGGCGAGCTCGCGGGAGACGAGGAGCGCACCGAGCAGGCTGAGGGCGAGGAGCCCATGGCCCCAGCCTGCGAGCTGGAACCCGAACAGTGCGAAGGCGGAGGCGGACACCCCGGCGGCCGGCAGCAGACCGATCCGCGGAGTGGCCGGCAGGGGAGTGGGATCCGGGGCAGGAGGCGGCGTCGCCATGGTCCCAGCATGCCAGGGACTGGCGATCGCCGCGCCGAGGTCAGGGAGCGGGGTTCGCTGCGGCGCCGTCGAGACCCCAGGCCTCGGCGAGCAGCTCGAGGGCGTGCAGGCGATCGGCCGGGTCGAAGTAGTAGGCGGTGAGGATGAGCTCATCGGCCCCGGTGGCGGCGACGATCTCCTCCAGCTGGCGCACGACGGTGGTGGGGGAGCCGACCGCCTTGATCGACAGGGTCTGATCGATCTGGGAGATGAGGTGCTCCGGTGCGAACTCCTCGATCGGGCGCGGCGGCTGGATCTTCTGCCGCTGCCCGGTCACGATCCCCATGAACATCTGCTGGAGGGTCGTGAACTGTCGCTGGGCCTCCTCATCGGTCTCGGAGACCACCAGGTTCACCCCGACCATGGTGTGCGGGGCCGTGATCTGCGCGGACTCGGCGTCCGGGTTGAAGTGCTCGCGGTAGACCTCCAGCGCGTGCAGGTATTGGAAGGGGGCGAAGTGGGAGGCGACGGAGAACGGCATGCCCAGCTGCGCGGCGAGACGGGCGCCGTTGGCGGTGGAACCCAGGATCCACATCGGCACCTCGGTGCCGCGTGCGACCTCTGCGGTGATCGGCGAGGAGCCGCTGGACTCCTCCCGGGACCAGTCCCTCATCTGCTCGACGGCCTCGATGAAGGCGGCCGGCTGGGCGGAGGTGCGGGCCAGCAGCTGAGCGGTGAGCTGGTCGGTGCCCGGCGCGCGGCCGAGGCCGAGGTCGATGCGGTCCCCGTGGAACTGGACCAGGGTGCCGAACTGCTCGATGACGGTGAGCGGGGAGTGGTTGGGGAGCATGATCCCGCCGGAGCCGACACGGATCCGCTCGGTCAGCGACGCCGCCCGGTCGATCAGCAGCGAGGTCGCGCTCGAGGCGAGGGTGTTGGTGTTGTGGTGCTCGGCGAACCAGAGCCGCTCGTACCCGAGGCGGTCGGCGGTTTTCGCGCCCTCCATCGATGCGCTGATCGCCTCCCGGGTGGTCATGCCTTCCGAGATGGAGACGAGATCGAGGATCGACAGCGGCACATGAGGAGCGTTCATACAGTTCAGGCTATCCAGGGTCTCCTCTGCGTGGTCCCGGCGGGAGTGAGAGGTTGTCGACCTCGAATCCGGGAAGTTCTCCGTGCCCCGCCGCGTTTCCCACGGCATGAGGCTCTCCCTGCTCGATCGCTCTCGCACCCGTCACGCATACCCGGAGTCCGCGGCCCTGGAGCACTCGGTCCAGCGGGCTGTCGAGGTCGAGCAGCTGGGATACGGACGGTTCTGGGTGGCCGAGCACCATACGGTGCCGGGCATCGCCAGCGGTTCGCCCGCCGTCCTGCTGGCCGCGATCGGCGCCCGCACCGCACGGATCAGACTCGGCTCGGGCGGCGTGATGCTCCCCAACCACCGCCCGCTCGTGGTCGCTGAGCAGTTCCGGATGCTGGCCGCGCTGTACCCGGGCCGAATCGATCTGGGTCTGGGCCGGTCGCTGGGGTTCACCGAGCCGGTGCGCCACGCCCTCGGACGGCTCGAGGCGAGCCCGGAGGCGTTCGCCGGGGAGATCGCGGAGGTGCGCGGCTACCTCGAGGATTCTGCGGCGCTGACAGCCCGGCCCGCCGACGCCGGTGAGGTGCCGCTGTTCGTGCTCGCGACCGGCAGCGGCGTCGACGCCGCCGCCGAGCTCGGGCTGCCGGTGGTGATCGGCGGACCGTTCCTGGATTCCCCGGAGCTGCCGGATCGGCTGGCCGCCTACCGGCGGGCGTTCCGCCCGCATCGGGGCAGCACCGCGCAGGTCATCGTCTCTGTCGACGCCCTGATCGCGGACACCGATGCGGAGGCGCGCGAGCTGTCGCTGCCGGAGGTCTGGGCGATGGTGCGCTCACGCTCCACAGGGGCGTTCGGGGTGCTCGAGCCGGTGGCGCGGATCCGGGAGGCGGCTCCCGGTGACCGGGAGGCCCGACGGGTGGAGCGGGGTCTCGACGCCGCCGTGACCGGCTCGGCGCGCACCGTGCGGCGGCGGCTCGACGAGCTCGTCGAGCGCACCGGCGCACAGGAGGTCCTCGCCACCGGCGTGACCTACGACCGCCAGGCGCTCACCTCCTCGGACCGCGAGCTGGCGCGGCTGCTCCTGGGCTGAACGGACGCTCAGCCGACATGGACCCCGAGGCTGAGCAGGATGTTCCCGAGCACCAGCACTGCCAGGGCCACCAGGCCGCCGAGGGGGACCGTGCGCAACCGCAGCGGCTCATAGGGCACCTCGGCGACGCTGCGGGCGAAGATGTGCGCCATCGGCGCGAAGACCAGGATCGCCGTCCCGGCGGCGAGGATCGCGATCTGGGCGGAGACCGGCAGATCAGCCGGACTGATCGCGAGGTACAGGACGCTCAGCAGCACCGAGACGATCATCCCGTACAGCCAGGGGAACAGCGTCATCGCGTTGCGCCGGCGCGGATCATCGCCGGCGTGGCGCGCCATATGAGGGGCGAAGGCCCGGGCGTTGAGGAACATTCCGCCGATGCCGACAGCCAGGGCGACGAGCTGCAGCGGCACCGGGAGACCGAGCAGCCGGGCGGCCTCTCCCGTGTCGCCTGCGCCGAACGGGGTCAGGCACAGATAGGCGATGCCCTCCTGGACCGAGGCGAAGGCGAACCACAGCCACACCAGGTGCAGGAGGTCAGCGCGCCTCCGCAGCGGGGTCCATAGCTGCAGCAGCACACCCGTGACCAGGCTGAAGGCGGGGCCGGCGAGGAGCATCACGACCTGATCGGAATCCGACGGAGACCCCAGGTGGTCCACCCCGAAGGGGAACAGGACCGAGGGGTGGCCGAACGCGAGGCCGGCCACCAGGTGGGCCGTCTCGTGCAGGAAGATCATGAGGGCGCTGGCGATGAGGGCCGCGACGAGGTTGTTCAGCAGCAGCGTGCGGGCGGAGACGCGGACAGGTTCGGGTGTGGCCTGGGTCACCATGGGGGCATCGTGTCATCGCTGTGCCCGTTTCGCACGGCATTCGGACACGAGGACCTTTTCTCACAGGGTCCTCACAGGGCCCTGCCGGGGTTGAGCAGACCGTGCGGGTCGAAGGCCTGCTTCAGCCGGTGCTGGAGGTCCCGCGAGGCGGGGGACAGCTCGAGGTCCAGCCAGTGCTGCTTGGTGGTGCCGATGCCGTGCTCCCCGCTGATGGTGCCGCCGAGCTCCAGGGCTGTCCGCACCACCTCGTCGGCGGCCGCGAGGATCGGAGCCGGCAGTGCGACGGAGGGATCCTCGGGAACGTCGGGCAGGGAGAGCGCGGGATGGAGGTTGCCATCACCCGCGTGGGCGACGGCCGAGGTGCGGATGCCGTGCCGTCGGCCGATCTCCGCGAGCTGCGCGAACATCTCTGCGAGGCGGGATTTCGGCACCGCCACGTCCTCGCCGAGCCGTGCTCTGCCGCCCCCGGCGGCGCGGCTGGAGCGGCGCAGCTCCCACAGCTGCTCGGCCTCCGCCGCTGCCTCGATCACCTGCACCTTCCCGCCCGCTCCGGTGAGGACGCTGATGAGATCCGCGGTCTGCTCCTCGATGCCGTAGCCGTCGAGCTCGAGCAGGAGCACGGCGCCGGTGCCCGTGGCGCCGAGGGAGGAGCCGCCCAGCGCATCGATGTCGGCGAGCGCGCCGGCATCCAGCAGCTCGGTCGCGGCCGGGCGCACCGGAGAGCGCGAGATCGCGTTCACCCCGTCGGCGGCCTGCGCCGTGGTGGGGAAGCGGGCGAGCACCGTGCGGCGGGCCACCGGAAGGGGGCGGATCCGCACGGTGACCGCCACGATGACCGCGAGGGTGCCCTCGGAGCCGATCAGCAGCTGGGTGAGGTCCAGGCCGGTGACGCCCTTGAGCGAGCGGTGGCCGGTGCGCAGCAGCGTGCCGTCGGCCAGCACGACCTCGAGCGCCAGCACGGACTCACGGGTCACGCCGTACTTCGCGCAGTGCAGGCCGCCGGCGTTGGTCGCCACGTTCCCGCCGATCGTCGAGATGGTGACGCTCGCGGGGTCCGGGGCGTAGAAGAAGCCCTGCGGGGCCAGGGCCGCGGAGAGGTCGGCGGTGATCACCCCGGCCTCGACCACCGCGACCTCGTCCAGCGGGTCGATCTCCCGGATCGCTCGCAGGCGTTCCAGGCCCAGCACGATCCCGCCGTCGATCGCCACCGCCCCGCCGGAGAGGCCGGAGCCGGCGCCGCGCGGCACCACCGGGGTGCCCGTCTCATGGGCGAGGCGGAGGGTGGCGCGGACGCCCTCGACGTCACGGGGGAGCGCCAGCAGGAACCGGGTGTCCGCGGCGCCGGGCTCGGCCCGGTCCCCGCGGTAGCGCGCCTCGGGTGCGGCCGTGACGGCGTCCGCACCGAGCGCGTCGCAGAGGCGGGCGGCAAGGGTCTCGAGGAAGAGGGGGTCGGTGCGGTCCATGGGGCCTCCTGCGGCGCGGGAGCGGTACTGCGCACCGTACTGCGCTCAGCCCGTCACCGCACCGGACGATGGACGGCAGGCCTCAGCGCAGGCCCGGCTCCGGCGGCGGCCGGGTCGGATCGTGATCGTCGCCGTGGATCGGGACGTGCTGCGTGGGGATGTCCTCGTAGGAGGCCGGGTCGGAGATCGGCTCGAGGTGGGTGAGCACCGTGAGGTCCGGCAGGCATCCGCGCAGCTCGTCCTCGAGGCCCTCGATGTAGTCGTGGCCCTGCTTGACCGTCCACTCGTCCGGCACCAGCACGTGCACGTTCATGAACTTCTGGTGTCCGGCCTCGCGGGTCTGCAGGCCATGGAAGGTGAGGGTGCCGTCGGTGCGGCGGCGCAGCACCTCGGTGATGACCTCGTGGTCCTCGTCCGGCAGCGCCTTGTCCAGCAGCCCCGAGAGCGACTCCCGGAGCAGACCGATCCCGGTGACGATGATGTTCACACCCACGGCGAAGGCGACCAGCGCATCGAGCCGCTCCCAGCCGGTCAGCGCCACCAGCCCCACTCCGAGGAGGATCCCGACGCTGGTGACCACGTCGGTCAGCAGGTGCTTGCCGTCGGCCCGGAGGGTGATCGAGTTGTGGGCCGCGCCGACGCGCAGCAGCACCAGCGCGACGCCTCCGTTGAGCAGCGAGGCGATCACCACGATGGCCAGGCCGACGCCGAGGTTCTCGAGCGGGCGCGGATTGATGAACCGTTCGACCGCGGTGACCATGATGACCGCGGCGGCCACGAAGATCATCAGCCCCTCGATCGCGGCGGAGAAGTACTCGGCCTTCGCCCGCCCGTAGAGGAAGCGTTCGGTCGCGGGACGGGCCGCGACCGTCAGGGCGATCAGCGCCACCACCCCGGCGACCAGATTCACGGTCGACTCGGCGGCGTCGGAGAGCAGGCCGACAGAGTCCGTCATCGCCCAGGCGCTCGTCTTCAGGACGATGGTGAGGATCGCGGTGACGATCGACAGCCACGCGTACTTGCGCAGATCGACCCGCGTGCCGTCGGCGGGG
>JAKDNE010000043.1 GCA_030451965.1 Brachybacterium sp.
TGCCGGCTGTCCCGTGGCCGTGATCCGCTCCGACCAGCACCGGGCGGGGCCGGTGCTCGCAGGGTACGACGGCTCCGAGGTCGCCGGCGAGGCGGTCGACGAAGCGGCAGATCTCGCAGCGGCCTGGGGTGCCGTGCTGCGCGTGATCCATGTGCAGGAGGGGTCGCACGCCCCCTATGCGAGCGGTGCCGAGGCGTGGAGCGCCGGGAGCCGCTCCCGGGGGGTGCTCGAGGAGGGCGCCGCCAGAGCGGTCGCCCGTCATGAGGGACTCGAGGTCCAGGCGAGGATGGTCGAGGACCGCACGGTGGCCGAGGGCATGCTCAGCGCGGCCACCGGAGCGCGCATGCTGGTGATCGGCCATCGGGGCCGGAGCCGGGGCCCCTTCGGGTCGACTGCCCACGCGACCGTCCTCCACGCCACGGGGAATGTGGCGGTGGTCCGTCGGGCCGCCCGCGAGTGACGTGACTCGCGTCGGCGGCCGGCGAGTTTGAACGTGCGAGGCCGCGGCGGTTAAGCTGTTCGACGGTAGCGTGTCCGAGCGGCCGAAGGTGCATCACTCGAAATGATGTGTGGTTCATAGCCACCGCGGGTTCAAATCCCGCCGCTACCGCTCCTGACCTGGGGAGATACCGGGTCCACGAAGGCCCCCACCGGATCGGTGGGGGCCTTCGTGCGTGCGGGGCGGGCCTGAGCGGTCCCGGCGCGGGCCTCAGCGGTCCTGGAACTCCTCATCGAGGTTGCTCTCCAGCAGCGAGGCGAGCAGGTCCAGGGACTCCTCGGCACCCTCGCCCTCGGCGCGCAGCGTCACCTCGTCACCGTGGCCGACGTCCAGGGTCAGCAGCAGGAGGATGCTGGAGGCCTTCACCGGCGCCGCCTCCGCCGTCCCGATCGTGACGGCGACAGACTGCTCGCTGGCCGCCTGGGAGAAGATCGCGGCCGGGCGGGCATGGAGGCCGCTGGGGCTCGCGACCTTCACGGTACGTGCTGGCATCTGAAACGCCTTTCTCGACGTGGTCCCCCACAGGGTATCCGCGCTGGAGCCGTGATGGAGACCCGCCCGCCGTCCAGGGTGGTGAGGCATCAGCGGAATCCTCCGACCACGCCGGGGGAGTCGTACCCGGACATCCCCGGCGCCATCGCCCGGACGCTGCGGGGTCCGACCGCCGCCCGGCCCTTCTCGGTCAGCTCGAACCAGGCGATCATGTCGGGTCCCGGAGTGCGTCCGCCGATCGCCGTCCAGGTGGTGCCGATGTGCTCCACGACCTCCGCCAGCGGCAGGTCCCAGGCAGTGAACCGGCCAGCAGTCACGAACCCGGCACGGATCTCGCCGCGCGCGAGCAGTCGCGCCAGCAGCAGCGGCCCGCGCCGCTCGAACTCCGCATCGTCCAGCGCTCCCGCATTCGCGAGCACGGTCACGACATGACCCGGATGCAGCCACTGCTCGCGCCCCAGCGCCAGCAGACGCTCCTCGATGCCGCTGCGGGAGGAGGCGGAGTGCTCGGCCAGCGCCTCCGGGGTGGCGTGCAGTGGTGCTCCGGGAGGCCGGTCGCTGACCTCCCCCTTCGCCCCGACCTGCAGCAGGGCGCTGCGGGGGCCCTCCAGCTGCCAGCGCGGGACGGTGCTGAGCCGGAGCGGACCCTGCGCGTGCTGCAGGCTGAGGGTGAGGAGGCCATCGAGCATCTCGGCGTGGTGGATCGATGCGCCGACCACGCGCGGATCGCGCAGTCCGACGGCGACCGCCCCGTCGGAGGCGACCGAGGGGCCTGCCAGCTCCTGGATCCGGGAGCTGAGCACCCAACCGCGCGCCGTGACGGTCCAGGTGCCGCGCGAGGCGACCCGGGTGTGGACGATGGTCTGCCCTTGGAGGC
Organism: Brachybacterium sp.; assembly: GCA_030451965.1. Lineage (GTDB taxonomy): Bacteria > Actinomycetota > Actinomycetes > Actinomycetales > Dermabacteraceae > Brachybacterium. The sequence continues at coordinate 1,869 of JAKDNE010000043.1, forward strand.
CATCGAGCAGCGGGTGGCTCTGCGGGCGGCCGCGGCCGGACATCCCGGACAGAAAAGAAGGCATGCACCCATCGTGCCGCACAGAGCCGCGAACGGTCTCGGCTTCGGGCGAGCAGCGAGGCTAAGATGACGAGATGCCCAGCACGAGTGAGCGCGCCCAGGATCCCCGACCTGCACGGACCAGGGCGGCGATCTTCGCCGCCGCCCGCGCCCTCACCGCCGCCGACGGCGAGGTGACCGTCAATGCTCTGGCCAAACGCGCCGGCGTCAGCCGCGCGGCGTTCTACAGCCATTTCTCCGGTCTCGACGAACTGATGGCGGCGATGCTGTCGCGGATGTTCGACAGCTCCCGCGAGCGCGGCCTCGCCTATGCGCGGGAGGAACGGGAGGACCGGACCATCCATGACGCGGTGCAATTCGGCTTCGGGATGCTGGTGGCGTACGTCGAGCTCCATCACACGTTCCTGCGCGGCGCCCTGGACTGGAAGTTCTCCCACCGCACCTACACGATCCTGGTCGATTCCATGACCGAGCTGCACGGCGAGGCGATGCAGCGGCTCGGTGACGAGGTGCCCGCGCACCTGCGGACCGAGGACGCCTGCCGCAGCATCGTCGGTGGCTGTCTCACCCTGGTGGCGCACTGGTTGCTGGCGACCGAGCAGCGGGCGCAGGACGACATCGCACTGGACGCCACGGCCCTGCTCGATTCGATCCTGACCACCGCTCCCGACTGGTACACGGGACTGGAGCCCGGGGCGCCGACCGGTGCCGCGGAGCTGATGGAGATCTGCCGCCAGGTCAAGGCCGATGAGGAGAGCTGACCGGGTTCAGCAGTCGCCCGCTCAGCAGTCCCCCATCAGGCGCAGCAGAACCCGGGCGCCGAAGCGCACAGCATCCACCGGCACCCGCTCGTCGACGCCGTGGAACAGTGGGGCGAATTCGAGATCGGCCGGCAGCTGCAGCGGCGCGAAGCCGTAGCCGGCGATGCCCAGGGCGCTCAGCGGCTTGTTGTCGGTCCCGGCGCTGAGGCAGTAGGGGAGCACCCGTGAGCCCGGGTCCTCCGCCTGGACCGCCGAGGTCATCGCCTCGACCAGCGGCGACTCGCGCGGGGCGTCGACCGAGACGCCCACGTGGTCGATGATCACCTCGACGTGCTCACCGCTGAGCTCGTCCAGCAGCGCGAGCACCTCCTCCTGGTGTCCGGGCAGGAAGCGGCAGTCGAAGCCGGCCTCCGCGGTCTGCGGGATGACGTTCACCTTGTAGCCGCCGGAGAGCATGGTGAGGTTCGCCGAGTCGCGCAGCGTGCCGGAGACGAATTGGCGGGCCCCGCCCGCGAGCGGCAGGAACGACTCGATGTCCTGCTCGTCCCAGCCGATGCCGGTGATCTCGGTGATCCCGTCGAACAGTGCCCGGACGCTGGCGATGCACTCGATCGGGAAGTCGTGGGCGTCGATCGCGGCGATCGCCCGGGCCAGGCGCACGATCGCGTTCTCGTCGTTGGGGATCGAGCCGTGCCCGGCGCGGCCATGGGCGCGCAGCCGCCCCCAGGCCATGCCCTTCTCGGCGGTCTGGACCAGGTAGGCGCGCACGTCCTCGCCGGTGTCCTTCTCCGGGAGGGTGATCGAGTAGCCGCCCACCTCGCTGATCGCCTCGGTCATGCCCTCGAAGACCTCGGGATGGTTCTCCACCAGCCACTGGGACCCCCAGACGCCGCCGTTCTCCTCATCGGCGAAGAAGACGAACATCAGGTCGCGCGGCGGGACCTGCCCGGTGCGCGCGAGATGGCGGGCCACCGCCAGGATCATCGCCACCATGTCCTTCATGTCCACGGCGCCGCGGCCGTGGATCATGCCGTCGATGATCTCGGCACCGAAGGGATCGACCGACCAGTCCTCGGCGCGGGCGGGGACCACGTCCAGGTGGCCGTGGAGGATCAGCCCGCCGCGCGAGCGGTCCTCGCCGGGGATCCTCACCATCACGCTGGGTCGCCCCGGGGCGGACTCGATCACCGTCGGCTCCAGCCCCACCTCGCGCAGCAGAGCCACCACGTGCTCCGCGGCTTCTGTCTCGCCCCTGCCCCAGGTGGCGGGGTCGTTGCCACCGAAGTTGGTGGTGTCGATGCGGATCAGCTCACGGGTGAAGCGGACGGCCTCGTCCTGCAGCACGGTGAGCTCATCAGCGGTGGGGGCGGCGATCGGCATGCCGGGGTCCTCCTGGCGGTTCGGGGATCTCACCGTACTCGGCGCCGTCGCCGTCGGTCGCCGGCGTCCGTACGATGGGGAGGCCCAGCCCGCTCCTGCAGGAGGTGCACTCATGGTGCAGATCTTCACGCTCCGAGAGCGGCTCGCCGCGCTCCCGTCCACGGTGCGCCGGCGCGCCGAGACCTCGACCCTGCGTGCGTCGGTGATCGCCGACGCGCGGGCCGTGGCCCCCGAGATCCCGCGGGGCGCTGACGCCGGCCATCTGGAGCGCGCCGCCCGCCGCCTGCTGCGCCGCGCCGCACAGGACGAGTTCGCGCGCGAGGGGGTGGCCCGGGTGCCGCTGCCGCCCGAGGACACCGGCCGGGCCGACCTGCGCCGGGCCGACGTCCCCGGCGAGGCGAGCTTCCACGCCTTCGTCGAGGACGTGCTCAGCGCGGTCGACATCGCCCCCAGCCCGCTCGAGCGCGACGACGCGGTGGAGCTGCGAGATGCGCGCGGCTCCTCCGATGCCTACGGGCTCTCGCCCGAGGTCGCTTCCGACCTCGCGTCCTACCTGCTGTGCAGGTCGTATGCGCTCGGCGACGGTGTCGACGAGCTCGAGGAGCATCTCGAGGCGCAGGCCGAACGGATCCGGGAGGAGGTGCGGACGGCGCTGGTGCGGCAGGTGCGGGTGCCGCTCGAGCTCAACGTCGCCCGGGACCGGCATGCCCGGGTCGAGAGCGGCGAGGTCGACGACGGTTTCGCCTCGCCCACCGGTGGCCCCGGGGACGAGGACGCCACCGCCGAGGAGCGCGCCGATTTCGGCCGACGGGCCCGGTCGGCCTTCGCGTTCGCGCAGTCCGAGGCCGGCCGTGCGGCCTTCGGTGCGCTGCGCACCGGGGCGGAGAAGGCGTACGAGCGGTACGGGAACCCCCGCACCCCGCCACGGTCCTGAGCCGGGGGCCGGCTCAGGGCCGCATGGGAGTGGGGTGGTGCGCCCTCACCGCCCGGACATCAGAGCCCGGACTTCTGCGCGAGCTGGCGCTTGATCCGCACCAGCATCCCGGCCATGCCGTTCAGTCGCAGCAGGCTGACCACCTCGGCCAGACCCAGTGCGCCGGTGACCGACTCGGGGGTGTCCAGCACCTCGCCGACGGTGCGGCCGTCGAGCGCCTCGGCGAGGATCGAGGCGAAGCCTCGCGTGGTCGGCGCCTCGGCCGGGGCGGAGAAGAACAGCCGCGCCGTCGCCTCTCGGCCCGTGCCCTCCACCTCCGTGATCAGGAAGATCGGAGACTGGCACTCGGGTACCGGCTCGAGCAGCTCCGGATGCTCGGCGTAGCGCTCGGGCAGGGCCGGCAGATCGTTCGAGAAGTCCAGCAGCAGCTGCAGCCGGTCCCGTCCGGACAGGGCATGGAAGTCGTCCGCGATCTCCGCGAAAGCGCTGGGCAGAGCGGTGCTTTCGGTCATCGGGTGGGGACCTCGCCCGGCTCGGAGCCCTGCGCGATGGGCAGGCGCACGCCGTTGCCCCATTCGGTCCAGGAGCCGTCGTAGTTGCGCACGTTCTCGAAGCCCAGCAGGTAGGTGAGCACGAACCAGCTGTGGGCCGAGCGCTCGCCGATGCGGCAGTACACGACCGTCGGCGTCGCGGTGTCGAAGCCGAGCTCTCCCTGGTAGATCTCCTCGAGCTCGGCGCGCGGACGGAACCGGCCGTCCTCGGCCGCGGCGCGGGCCCATGGCACGGAGCGGGCGGTGGGGATGTGCCCGCCGCGCAGGGTGCCCTCCTGCGGGTAGTCCGGCATGTGGGTGCGCTCGCCGGTGTACTCCTGCGGGGAGCGCACGTCGATCAGCGGCCCGCCGAGGAAGTCCAGCACGTCCTCGCGGTAGGCGCGGAGGGGGGCGTCCTGGCGCTCCACGACCGGGTAGCCGGTGGTGGCGGCGGGCTTGCCCTGCTCGGAGGTGGTGAGCTCGCGGCCCTCGGCCTGCCAGGCGGCGCGGCCGCCGTCGAGCAGGCGCACGTCCTGGTGCCCGAACAGCTCGAAGACCCACAGCGCGTAGGCGGCCCACCAGTTCGACTTGTCGCCGTAGATCACCACGGTGGTCTCACGGGTGATGCCGGAGGCGTCCATGAGCGTCGCGAAGCCGGCGCCGTCGACATAGTCGCGGGTGACCGGGTCGTTGAGGTCCAGGTGCCAGTCGATCTTGACCGCACCGGGGATGTGGCCGGTCTCGTAGAGCAGCACGTCCTCGTCGGATTCGACGACGACCAGGCCCTCGGGACGGCCGGCGGCGAGCTGATCGGCGAGCCACTGCGTGCTCACCAGCTTCTCGGGGCGGGCGTAGTCCTGCAGGGCAGGAGTCGGATCAACAGGAACGGTCATCAGGTCACCTTTCGACGGTCGATGGCGCGCGGGGTGCATCTCCAGTCTGTCACTGCGGACCGCGCCGTGGCGTTCCGGAGGCTCCGCCATGGGCGGACATCACCCGATGCGCAGGTCTGCGCGGTCGGACCGCAGGCGGGCCTCAGCTCGCGTAGACGGAGAACGCCTCGTGGATCTGCTCCGGCCCCGCGCCGGTGGCCAGCAGCGCCTGCAGCAGCAGGCGCGCCTTCGCCGCGGGCAGGAGACCGGCCATGGTCGCGCCCGCCTCCAGCAGGTCCACCTCGGAGCCGGGGTAGGCGTAATGATGGGTGGAGGTGCCACCGGACCGGGTGCGGGAGGCGACGACGACCGGGATCCCGGCTTCGAGCAGGCGTCGCAGCCGGGGCATCGCGGTGGGGGAGACGTGCCCCATCCCGACGCCGGCGATCACGAGGCCCCTCAGCTGCTCGGGCGGCAGGTGGTCCAGGAGCGCGAGGTCCTCGTCGAGCCCCGCGGCGAGCACGGGCACGGCCGGGAAGCGGTCCGGCGGGGAACCCGGGAGACGGACGGTGCGGGGCAGCGGGCGGTGCAGCAGGCGCAGGTCGTCCTGCTCGATGATCGCCAGCGGTCCCGACGGGTCGGAGACGAAGGCGGAGAGCGAGCGGGAGGAGGCCTTGGTGACCGGGTCCGCGAGATGGGCGTGGCCGTCGAAGACGACCAGCACGCCGAGCCCCCGGGCGGAGGGCGCCGTCGCCGTGCGCACCGCGTCGCGCAGGTTCGCCGGCCCATCGGCCCCGAGGTCGCTGGCCGGGCGCATCGCGCCGGTGACCACCAGCGGCGCGTCCCGGTCCCAGTAGCGCTCGAGCAGGAACGCGGTCTCCTCGAGGGTATCGGTGCCCTGGGTGAGCACCACCCCGTCGGCGCCCTCGTCGATCGCGGCACGGGCCTGCGTGAGCACTGCGGCGAGGTGGCGGGGGCGCACATCCGAGGAGGAGACGTTCGCCAGCGGACGCGAGTCGATCTCGACCCCGTCGCCGACGGTGGTCAGCAGACGCCCACCGGCGCCGTCGTCGGGGCGGGCCTTGCCGCCGGCGGGGTCCTGGGACATGAAGATGGTGCCGCCGAGCGACAGCAGCGCGATCTTCGTGCTCACGACAGCTCCGGCTCCTCGCCCAGGTAGAACGCTGCGGTGCGCACGGACGCCTTGCGGGCCGGCTTCTTGTCCGCTCCGGAGGCGACGTGCGCCTCGAACCAGGCGTGCGCGGTGGCGCGGGTGAACTCGGCGCCCTCGGGCGAGGCGGCGAAAAGGCTCAGTCGCGGCAGCAGATCGGTGGAGGGGTCCTCGAGGTGCAGCGCCAGCGCGTACATCGCCGCGTCCCAGCCGCAGCCGGTCGCGGCCGGACCGAAGGTCTGCCAATGAGCGTCGGCCGGGACGGTGTGGCGCAGGGTGAAGCGGGTGGCGACCGGCTGTGCTGCGGTGCCTGATTCCCCGGCAGTCTCCGACTGCTCCTGCTCGACCGGCTCCACCAGCAGTTCCATCCCGTTGCTGCTCTTGCCGAACTCCCAGGTCAGCAGCAGGCGACGAGGCTCCTCGGCGGCGAGCACGGTGCCGCGGGTCTCCATGTCAGGCAGCTCGTAGTGGCCACCCTCGACCACCTCGCCGCTCGCCCGGCCGAACCACACCTCCAGGTGGGAGCCGATGGTCAGTGCGGACCACAGCTCCTCGGGGTGGACCTCGAAGGTCTGGGCGAGGGAGACGACATGGCCCTCCCTCGCCGTGGTGACGGTGCGGGTGACGTCGGTCAGCTGGCTCTGCGGGGTGGCGGTCATGGGGCTCCTTCGGAGGTGGTGGTCGGGACCCACTGTGCCAGGTCGGTGCGGGGCGGGCCCGTGCGGGGCGGTCGGTGCTGGCTCAGCTGCGGCGCAGGCGCACGATCACCTCGGCGTGCGTGGTGTGCGGGAACATGTCCACGTAGCGGCCCGCGACGATGTGCAGCGACGGCATCGCGGCGAGATCGGCGGCCAGGGTGGCGGGATTGCAGCTGGAGTAGAGAACGTCCCGCACCCCGGAACGCTCCAGCCAACCGGTGAGCTCGCCGCCCAGGCCGCGCCGAGGCGGGTTGACCACGACCAGCTCGGGCGGGCCGTCGGGGCCGGCAGCCGTCTCCGCCGCCCAGCGGGTGGCGTCGGCGGCGAGGAAGGTCGTCGTCTCGATCCCGGCGGCGCGGGCGGCCTCGCGGGCACCGTCGATCGCCTGCGCGGAGACCTCGACACCGGTGACGCGGGCACCCGGGACGGCGAGCGCCGCGTGGAGGGCGAAGCCGCCGAGCCCGCAGTACAGGTCCCAGATCCGTGGCGCGCCCTCCTGCGATGCGGACCGCTCCGCGGCGATCTCACGCACCCAGGCCGCGGCCTGGCGGTAGAGCTGCCCGGCGACCTCGGTGTTCGTCTGCAGGAACGACTGCGGGCGGGAGAACAGGGTGACGTCGCCGGTGCGGATCGCGATGGACTCGGCGCCGGCGAGGTGGATCTCCCGGTCACCCTCGACCGCAGTGGTGTGGTCGGGGTGGAGGTTCGCGGTGACCGCGACGACCGAGGGGTGCGCGGCGAGGAGGGCGGGCAGGTGCTCGCGGATCCTGCCCAGCGCCTGCTCGCTCCGCAGCACCAGGCGCAGCAGGTGATCGCCCTCGGGTGACGCTGTGACCAGGACGTTCTTGATCTCGCCGCGGCGTCGGGCGACATCGTAGGGGGGCACTTGCGCGCGCCGGATCAGGGCCTTGGCGCCGTCGAGCACCTCCTCGACCCCTGCCGGGTACAGCGGGCAGTCGCAGAGGTCCGTGCCGGCCGACTGGCCGGGCAGGGTCAGCACCGGGGCCTGCGCGGTGCCGCCCACCGCCATCTTCCCGCGGGCGCGGAAACCCGCCTCCGGACCGACGATCGGCGGATCCCACCCGACGTCGGGAGCGAGGTGAGGGGCCAGCAGCTGCTCGACCCGGGCCCGGCCTTCGGCGAGCTGCCGTGGGCGGGGGAGGTCCAGCAGCGTGCAGGACCTGCACGCGCCGGAGTCGAAATGAGGGCAGCGCACGGAAGGAGTCTACGGGTGGCGGGATCGTCGGCGGCGTGGAGTGTCGGAGCCCTCCGCTACCGTCGTCGACGGGTCACGAGACGCGGCTGCACTTCTTCGACAGAGGCCGCGCGGCAACCGGAACCGAACCCGGTGCCCGTCGAGGAAGACCCGGCCGGAGGGCCTCCGCCCGTCCGGTCAGGGGGCCCGGGAGGGTCCATGTCGGAAGGTCATCATGATGTCTCTGGAGAACGATCCCCTCACCGCGACCTGGCGCGACCAGCTGATCGAGCTGGACCTGCCGGGCGTCGGCCCGATCACCGCCTGCGCGGACCCGCTGCTGTGCGCGGATGTCCCCTCGGCCCGGACCGACGAGGGCGACGCGGAGGAGCTCGCCCATCGGCGGCGCCCTCCCACCACGACCCCCGAGCAGGCCACGGTGCGCGCCACCCTGCGCGACCGGCCGCCGCTCCCGCTCGAGCACAGCTGGTTGGTGGTGCCGGCGCTCGGGCCGGTCCTGCCCACCCTCAGCCCGGAGGGGATGATCGTCGCGGACCTCAGCGGCGCCCGAGCCCCGTGCGAGGTGCGTCCGGAGTCGACGGGTGCTCCCGCCCGGCCCAGCCGCGAGGGGGTCCGGGCCGGTGCCGCGGTCGAGGGTGGCCAGCGCGGGATGCGCCCACCCGCGCTGAGCTGGTTCCGCCGGCCCGTGGTGGCCGGGGCGCTGCGCCGTCGCGGAGGACCGGTGGCGCTCGGAGCGCTCGTCGGCCCGCGGCGGGAGTGGTTCGAACCGGCCGCCGCGGCGCGGGAGGATCTGCTCGCGGACCATCCGGACCAGGCGCTGGAGAGCGCCCTGGTGATCGCCGTGGACCAGGGTCAGCCGGCCGTGCTGCGGATCGGTCCGGGCGGCCTCGACGTGATCCCCACCGGCTCCGATCCGCGGGTGCCCGCGCTCGGGGGCCTCGCCCTGTCGGTCACGGCCCGGCCCGCGCAGTGCCCGTTGCAGGGCAGCGACGGAGCAGGGCCGTGCCGGCCCCATGGCGGGCCGTGGATCGCGCGCGCGCATGCGGCGCAGGTGGTCTGGGAGGGGCGGCGCTCGCAGGCACTCGCGGTGCAGGGCTGCGGGGTGTGCTTCGGAGAGGCGCTGCCGCCGGAGCCCGATCAGCCGCCCGTGCCCCGGCTGTCCCACCGGGCGGCGGTCCCGGAGATCGACCGGCTCCACCTGCGCAGCGGCGAGGTGGTGAGGATCGACCCGATGGCACCGCCCCGCTGAGGGATGGCAGCGGGGATCCGCGCAGGAAGAACCCGGCTCAGGCGAACCACTCGGTGGGCGGGCCCAGCGAGAGCAGCACCGAGAAGACGATCGCGACGCCGACGATCGCGATCAGCGCGGCCGGGAGCGGATGGCGCAGGGCGAGGGACACGAGGCGCTGCGGGGCCGTGCGACCCTGCTCCTCGCGCAGGCGCCACGTCTCGCCGAGCAGGCCGCGGCGGTGCGCCGAGCGCTCGAAGGGCACCGTGAGGTACGGGATCACCGCAGAGCCGATGCCGAGCAGCAGGTCCCCCAGCCGCCAGCGCTGATCGACCGCGACCAGCACCGTCACCACCACGTAGGAGAGGAAGGTGAAGCCGTGCAGCCCGCCGCCGATCCGCACCAGCAGCTCGGTGGAATGCAGCACGTACTTCACGAACATGCCGCCCAGCAGGAGGGTCCAGGTGACCACCTCCGCGAGAGCCAGCACGCGATACAGACGGGACGGGGTGGAGAGCAGATGCATGCTCCGATCATCGCAGGTGCCCCGCTTCTCCCACGGCCGACGAAAGGCGGAGCCGCCGGTGGACCATCAGCGGTGCCGCCGCAGCGTGGCCGTCTTCACACTGGAGGGATGATGACTGACACGATTCCCGCGGAGCTGTTCCTGCTCCTGACCAATGACGCCGGCCGCCAGGACTCGACCTCGTACCGCAAGCAGGCGCTCGCCGCTGCCGCGCTCGCCGAGCTCGCGCTGCGCGAGCGGATCGCCATCGGCGAGGAGCGCACCCCCCGGGTGTCCGTCCTGGACCCTCGACCGCTGGACCTCCCCGTGCTCGACCACGCGCTCGCAGCGCTCGCCGAGCTCGACGGGAAGCCGATCGGGTCCGTGATCGATCACCGCTCGATGGACCTCACCGAGGTGATCGGGGAGGGCTTCGCGGCGGCCGGCGCCGTGCAGCGCAAGGAGGGGTGGTTCTCCACCAAGTGGCCGACCCATGACGACTCCCTCGAAGCCGCGCTGCGGGCCCGGATCGCCGGCGCGGTGGCCGACCCCCGGACCGCGAGCCTGCAGGACGGCATCCTGCTGGAGATCCTGCGCGCTCTCGACATCGCCCACCGGATCCTGAAGACGGACCTGCCGGAGCTCTCCCGCCGTGAGCTCGACCAGCGGATCAAGGACCTGCACATCGACCATCCGGCGGCGACGGCCGTCAAGAAGGTCATGGACGACATGACCGCGGTGATGATCGCGACCACCGCAGCCGTCACCATCTCGACCTGAGCCTCAGCGGCTCCTGGGCCGCGTGGTCCGCGCGGTGGCCGGAGCGGTCCACGGATCCTCCGGCCAGGGATGCCGGGGGTAGCGGCCGCGCATCTCCTTGCGCACCTCCTGGTACGGACCGTTCCAGAAGGAGCGCAGATCGTCGGTGACGGCGAGCGGCCGACGGGCCGGGGAGAGCAGGTGGAACAGCACCGGCACCCGGCCGCGCACCAGGCGCGGGGTCTCGGCGAGGCCGAAGACCTCCTGCAGCTTCACCGACACCACGGGGCGGCCGTCCTCCGCGTCGGGCTCCGGGTAGTCGATGCGAGCCGTGCCTCCGGAGGGCACCGCGAGCCGCTCCGGGGCGAGAGCGGCCAGCTCGGACGCCTCCGGCCAGGGCAGCAGGTGGCGCAGGGCACCCACCAGATCGATCGCGGAGAGCTTCGTGGTGCGGGCCGACAGCTGCGGGGCCAGCCAGGTCTCGAGCCCTGCCAGCAGCGACTCCTCGTCCATCGCGGGCCAGGGACCGCCGAGCTCGCGACGTATCAGGGCGAGCCGGGCCCGCAGCGCGATCGCCCCCGGATCATCGGGCAGCGCGGACAGGCCCCGCGCCCGCACCGCGGCGAGCACCGCCGGGACCGTGTCCCGGGCGGTCGCGGCCACCGGCGTCGAGGACAGCTCGATCGCGCCGAGGGCACGCCGCTCCCGGGCCCGCACCGTGCCGGACTCGAGGAGGGCGGTGCGCTCCTTGATCAGCAGACCGGCACCGAGGAGCAGGGCGTCCGGCTCGGTGAGCGGAGCGGCGGCACGGATCACCGCTCCGGTGCCGTCGGCCGCCCGCCCCTCGGCCCGCTGCACCTCCCACACCACCAGCCACGGCGTCGAGGTCAGAGCACTGCCCTCGGGCAGCGCGGCGCGGGTGCCGGAGGCGAGCAGGTAGGAGCGGGAGCCGATACCGGTGCGGCGGGCGATCCGCTCGGGGCGCGCGAGGGCGAGCACGATGCCCGCCCCGTGCGCGGCATCCGGCATCTGCAGCGGCGGCTGCTCCGGCGCCGGCCGGGAGGAGGCAGGTGCATCCCGGGCGATGCGGGTGAGCCGGTCCCGCTCGCGCCGCCAGCGCTCCGCCCCCGGGGCGCGGCCGGAGCGGAGATCCTGCAGCAGACGGGGCAGGTCCGCCCCGGCCGGACGGTGATCGTCGGAGACCGCAGCGACCACCTCGGCGGCCGTCCGGGCAGCGTCCCGGCCAGGGAGGCGCCGCGCACCGTCGAGCAGGGCACGAGCCTCCCGCACACCCACCGGCAGGCGGGCCACCCGGGTGCCGGACGAGGTGGGCCGACCCTCCTCGTCCACCAGGCCCAGAGCCTGCAGGGTCCGCTCCGCGGTGGTGATCTCGGCGGTCGGTGGCGCGGTGAGCAGCCC
>JAKDNE010000399.1 GCA_030451965.1 Brachybacterium sp.
GTTGTTTATAAGAGACAGATCCCCCGCCGAGTCTGGTACCGGTGACGAGCGCGACTCCGCTCCCGCACGTCCCACACCTGAGACCGGGTCCGAGCAGACGCCGGTGTCCGAGCCACAACCTGCGGACTCAGCTGCGGACGAGGCACAGGACAACGATCGTCAGCCAGAGGCGCCAGAGACTAAGCTTGAGGAGCCGAAAAAGAAGAAGGGGCTGTTCTCGAAGCTCTTCGGACGTTGATCTGCGGGTGCTGCGTGCCCATCACCGGTTGATGGGTGTGCGTGGTTCCCAGCTGAAATCGCGGTCGAAGAGGTACCGTCTGCTTTGAGTAGAGTCTGAACATCAGCTCGTTGTCGCCTGCAACGCTGTAGGAACCCTTCTGCAGGCTGCCATCCCCGTACCGCAGGCCGACAGCCGCTGATCCTGCTTTCGTCAGTTGACCGAAGGCTGCCTGGGTGAGTTGGGCGCCGCTGACGTCCGGTCTGCTGTCGCCTGAGACCGTGTAGACACCAGCGATCTCGCTCGGCTGGTCGAACCTGGCCCAGTCGGTCATATCTCCCACTACGGCGCCCGAGCCGACCAGCATCGCGATCGCGAGCAGGGGTCCGGTCCAGCGTGTGACTGCCACGAAGCTGCGGTTCGTCGATATCCGCCGCGCAACAATCGCCCCAGTAGACTTGCCCACCAGGAAGCGGCAGAGGCGGGGCAGGGTGGGGATGAGGAGGATGATTCCCGCCACCGCCATGATGCCTGAGAGCTGTTTGACGGGCACATCGAAGGTCAGGTTGAGCAGGAACACCACAGTCAGGTCGATCGCAGCGAGAAGGGCGCCCAGCCATGCGGTGCGTCGGAACAGCAGGAAGGCTGCGGCTGCGACCTGGGCGAGGCCGGCGAGGACCTGGACAGTCGGGGAGAAGGCCATGAAGCGCCAGAGCAGGCCCATGCGGCTGCGACTTTCGCCGATGAATGGCGGTGTTCTGTCGACGCTCCGTGGCGGTCTCCGCTCCCGGAGGATGCGGGCGGGGCTACGCTGGCACGTTCCGTAAGCCGGTCTCTAACCGGGCACCAAGTGCTGGACGGAGCCGGTTGCGCTCGGAGCTCAAAGTACCGGCATCCTGCCCAAGCCGGTTCACGTAAGGGCAGATCGCCGCGCCACGGTGTGGCGTACCGAACTCAGGAGCAGGCCGGGCTCGATGACGAGATTGATCGCCACGTGAGCGACGACGGCGGGCAGCACCACCCGCCCGGACGCGAGATACACCAGCGACATCAGCACGCCGAGCCCGAACGTCGAGAGCAGAATCGGCAGCACCGCCCTCCAACTGCGTCCGAATACCACCCAGACCGTGTGCACCGCGGCGAAGATCAACGCGGAGACGACAACCTGCAGAACCGTACCGAGACCGATCGCAGAGAACCATGACATCAGCCAATGACGGAAGAACATCTCCTCGATCAAGCCTGACCCCAGCGCCAGTGGCACCGCGAGAGCCCGGAACCAAGACGCCTCGAGGACCACGGAACGAATCTCCGGCACCGCCCACAGCGTATAGACCGCGTAGACGGCCGCCGCGAGACCCGCGGCGATCCAACCGGATGGGGGAATGTCGGCACCCAGACCGACTTCAGTCGCAAACGTCGCAGGATCCTGCCCGGCCCAGATGAGCAGAGCGAGCGTGAACGCTGCGATCACGCCCGCGGACAGCCGCACTGTACGGCGGCGGGCATCAACCCCCGCCGCAGCCGTCGAATTCGTCGCCATCATTTTTTCAATTGTAGTGTCAGCCAGGTCGTTCACGGCGGTCCGCGATCGCTTTAAGCCCTCAGCACCCTCCCGGTAGACCAGACCATGGATCGGCAGCCGCCATAGACACCTGCACTCGCCTACGCGTCCCGCAAGGGGTGTCCCATATAGAAGGCCGTAGCCAGTTCCGTAGGAGGAACCCTCACCGGACACGCTCGGCCTTGACCCTGACTGTCATTTTCAGAAGCTGGTTGCATAGTGTTGCCCGGAACGACGGGCCTTGTGCAGCCGACTATTGAAATCGGAGCAGCAGAAGCCCACTGCACAACCGGATGATGACGATGCTTAATCGATCAATATTCACTACGAGAATGTCCGGCGCGGCTTATGAAGCCTGACGGAGAAATCATGGCAGTTCTAGAAGCATAGGACTCGACTGGGTCATATCGGGCCGCGGCCGAACTGGTGGGGTGCTCCCATCACACGATCAAGGTGCACGTTGACGCCCGCGCCCAGGGTCGGACCGTGGGCACACCCATCCGCCGCGACCCGGTCACCGACGAGTTCATGGACAAGATCACGGAACTCGTGGCCCGTTCGGGCGGCAGGATCCGGGCTGATACGGTCCATCAACGGCTGACCACTCTCGGCTACCAGAGATCGGAGAGGTCGACCCGCCGCGCGGCCGCCGAAGCAAAACAAGTCCACGAGAAAGCCGGGCGTCGGGTCCACCTGCCTGGATCGCTGAGCCGGAGCCTGTCAAGTAGTTTGTGTTCGGGATTGATTTACAAGTACGGATTCATCCGG
>JAKDNE010000400.1 GCA_030451965.1 Brachybacterium sp.
CGGGGGTTGGGGCCTGTGGCAGGGGGGGGCGGGGTCGGCCGGGGCCCCGGCGCAGGGCGGGGGCCCGCCGGCGGGGGCCGGCGGGCCGACGGGGAAGCGGTCTCAGGCGGTCAGCGCCTCGATGGCCGCGTCCTCGATGATGTCCAGGCCGCGCTTGAGCAGCTCATCGGGGATGGTGAGCGCCGGGAGCAGCTTGATGACCTCGTCGGACGGACCGGAGGTCTCCACCAGCAGGCCCTCCTCGAAGGCGCGCTGGGTGATCTGGCCGGCGATCTCGCCGCTGGGCATCTGCAGGCCGCGGGCGAGGCCCCGGCCCTTGACGACCAGCTCGTGCTCCGGGAAGCGCGCGGCGATCTGGTCGAAGCGGCTCTCGACGTAGGCGCCCTTGGCGAGCGTCGCCTTCTCGAGCTCGTCATCGCTCCAGAACAGCTCGATGGCCTTGGTGGCGGTGGCGAAGGCCGGGCCGAAGCCGCGGAAGGTGCCGTTGTGCTCGCCGGGCTCCCAGATGTCCAGCTCGGGCTTGAGCAGGGTCAGGGCCAGCGGATGGCCGTAGCCGCTGATGGACTTCGAGAGGGTGACCATGTCGGGCTCGATGCCGGCCTCCTCGAAGCTGAAGAACTGACCGGTGCGGCCGCAGCCCATCTGGATGTCGTCGACGATCAGCAGGATCTCGTGCGTCTTGCACAGCTTCGCGAGGCCGCGCAGCCATTCGGCGCGTGCGGCGTTGATGCCGCCCTCGCCCTGGACGGTCTCGACGATCACTGCGGCGGGCTTGTTCAGGCCGCTGCCGCCGTCGGTGAGCAGACGCTCGAGGTACATGAAGTCCGGCACGATCTGGCCGAAGTAGTCGTCGAAGGGCATCGGCGTGGAGTGCACCAGCGGGATGCCGGCGCCGCCGCGCTTCATCGAGTTGCCGGTGACGGACAGGGCGCCCAGGGTCATGCCGTGGAAGCCGTTGGTGAAGCTCACCACGGACTCGCGGCCGGTGACCTTGCGGGCCAGCTTCAGCGCCGCCTCGACGGCGTTGGTGCCGCCGGGGCCGGGGAAGGAGACCTTGTAGTCCAGACCGCGGGGCTTCAGGATCTTCTCGTTGAAGGTCTGCAGGAACTCCCGGCGCACGTCGGTGAACATGTCCAGGCCGTGCACAATGCGGTCCTCGAGGTAGTGGTCGATGACGACCTTCTTGAGCTCGGGGTGGTTGTGGCCGTAGTTCAGGGTGCCGGCGCCGGCGAAGAAGTCGATGTACTCACGGCCGTCCTCGGCGGTCAGCACGGAGCCCTTGGCGTGGGTGAACACGGTGGGCCAGCCGCGGGAGTAGCTGCGGACGCCCGACTCCAGCTCGATCGGGTCGACGGTGGTGGCGCTGACCTCGTCGGTCAGCTCAGGCTTTTCGGTGGACTCGGACGCTGCGGTCATAGTCATGACATCTCCCTGGGTGGTGAATTGATGGTCTGTGGGTGGCGCGAGGGCGCGCAGAGGCGCTTGCGCCGACGGGTCTTGGGGCCGACGGGGTGGCCGGAGGTGCGCGGGGTCAGGTGCCGCTGCGCAGGTCGCTGATCTCGTGGAGCAGCTCGGCGCCGTGGCCGGGATCCGGGAAGTGGGCCTCCGTCAGCAGTGGGCTGACTGAGTGGCTGGCCCCGTGACGCTCCGCGAAGGAGGCGAAGAGGCGCTGGGAGGCGGCATTGTCCGCCGTGATGGTGGTCTCCAGCGTGGTGACCTCCGGATGGTCCGCCACCAGGGCGTCCAGCAGTCGGGCGGCGATGCGCCGGCCGCGCTGGGACTCGTCCACGGCGATCTGCCAGACGAACAGCCGCTCCGGCGCTGTGGGGCGCAGGTAGCCGAGCACGAAACCGACCGGCTCGCCCGCGGCGATCGCCACACGCGAGGAGGCTGCGAAATCGCGAGCCATGATCAGGTAGGCGTACGAGGTGTTCAGGTCGAGCGTGCCGCTGTCACGGGCGATCCGCCACATGGCGGCGCCCTCCTCCATGGTGGGAGGACGGAAATCCAGGTCGGAACCTTCTCCGGCGGTCTTGTCAGGAGTGGACGGGTGGTCTGCGCTGTGCGTCATCAACTGGCCCATATCGCTGTCTACAGTATCGAGTGCGGCGACGAATGTGGAGCCCCCCGGGGGGCCGGAGGGGGGTGCCCTCGGAGTGTCGTGACGCAACTGTGACTGTCCGGCGTCCGAGAATCGGATTGTCGGACAACCGTTGATCATTCATGTCGACCTGCAGTGATGCGTCCTTCCCGCGAGTGTCCGTGGAGGCCGACGAATCCCCGATGTGGTGTGCGCCACGCGGAAGCGACGCGGGACACATCCTTCGCGTCCGCCAAGGCCGCTCAGCGCCTGCGACGTCGCCGGGGCCGGCGGGCCGTGCGTGAGCCGACATCCGGCCCGGGCGCGGCCCGTCCTGCTGCCTGCTCCGGCGCCGTTACGATGGTCGGGCTCGCCGCCAGGCGGGCGCGGGCCTGTAGCTCAGTGGTAGAGCATCGGACTTTTAATCCGCGGGTCGAGGGTTCGATCCCCTCCAGGCCCACCG
>JAKDNE010000044.1 GCA_030451965.1 Brachybacterium sp.
ACACGGCGCCGGCCACCACGTTCGCGCACCTGGACGCCACCACCGAGCTGTCCCGTGAGATCGCCTCGCGGGGTCTGTACCCGGCGATCGACCCGCTGACCTCCACGTCGCGGATCCTGGACCCGCGCTACGTGGGCCAGGACCATTACGACACCGCGGTGCGCGTGAAGCAGATCCTCCAGCGCAACAAGGAGCTGCAGGACATCATCGCGATGCTGGGCGTCGACGAGCTCTCCGAGGAGGACAAGGTGATCGTCTCGCGTGCGCGGCGCATCCAGCAGTTCCTCTCCCAGAACACCCACCTCGCGAAGCAGTTCACCGGGGTGGACGGCTCCGACGTCGCGCTGAAGGACACCATCGAGGGCTTCAAGGGCATCTGCGACGGCGAGTTCGACCACCTCACCGAGTCAGCCTTCTTCAACGTCGGCGGCATCGACATGGTGCTCGAGAACCAGCACCGCATCGACAAGGAGCTCGGCGCGTGAGTGCGCTCGAGGTCACCTTCGTCACTGCGGACCGCACCGTCTGGACCGGTCAGGCCGCGCAGGTCGTCGTGCCTGCCGTCGACGGCTCGATGGGCATCCTGCCGCAGATGCAGCCGACCCTGGCGATCCTCGGCACCGGCATGGTGCGGATCATCGACCATGACGGCCATGTCGAGGCTCTGGACGTCGAGGGCGGCTTCGTCTCCGTCGACGCGGACGTCGTGACGATCGGCGTCGATGACGCCGTGGTCGTCGAGCCCGCGGCCTCCCGCCTCTGAGCTGACTGCGCAGACGGAATGAACGACCTGAGCATCCCGATCCTCCTCGTGGGGATCGGGATGCTCTTCGTCGTGCTGGTCTCGGTCCTGCTGCTGGGCGTGCGCCAGCTGCTCGTCTCGCGGAGCCGGGGCGCCTTCGAGTGCACGGTGCGCCGGCGTGGACTGGTGGGCGGGTCCAGCTGGCAGCACGGACTGATGCGTTTCGGCACCGACCGACTGCGCTGGTTCCGTGCCTTCTCCCTCCGGCTGCGTCCCGAGGTGGTGCTGCGCCGCAGCGAGATCCAGGACGTCACCCGGCAGATCCTGCCCGCCCAGGTGGAGGGCGGCGAGGAGCAGTGCCTGATCGAGTTCCGCCTGCGTGGCGGGCGTGAGGTCAGCGCTCTCGTCGACACGGCCTCCGGGGCGGCTCTGAACTCCTGGCTGGAGGCCGCCCCGATGGGCTCCGTGCTCGGGGACGCCGACTGAGCGACTCCGCGCGATGAGTGCCGCTGACCAGGCGGCAGCACTCAGTCCGTGACGACCTCGCCCGCGCGCAGCACGGTGACCGGGGCCAGCCCGGAGTCCACCAGGACAGCATCCGCGCGTCGGCCCGGGGCGAGCACGCCGATCCGGTCCTGCATCCCCAATACTGCGGCCGGCACCGACGAGGCGGCGCGCACGGCGCGCACCAGATCCACTCCGGCCTCGGTGACGGCGAAGCGCACCACGTCGAGCAGATGCGCGGTCCCGCCGGCGATCGCCGAGCCGCCGGTGAGGGTCGCGACCCCTGACTCGACGGTGACATCGAGCGCGCCCAGCCGGTACTGGCCATCCGGCATCCCGGCCGCCGCCATCGCATCGGTCACCAGCACCACGTTCTGCTCGGCGGCGATCGCGAAGACATGGGCGACGGTGCGGGCATCGAGATGGACGCCGTCAGCGATCACCTCGACCACCAGATCGCCGGAAGCGGCCGCGTCCAGCGCCGCCAGCGCGGGCCCGGGATCGCGGTGGTGGATCGGTCGCATCCCGTTGAACAGATGGGTCGCCGTGGGCAGCGGGGAGCGGCCGTGCTCCCGGCGCAGCTCGGTCCGGGCCCGCGTGACCGCATGGGTCATCTGGGCGCTGTTGCCGTCGGTATGGCCGAGCGACGGCAGGGCACCCACCTCGGCGAGAGCCTCGATGACCGCATCCGCGCCCGCCACCTCGGGGGCGACGGTCATGGTGGCCAGTGCTCCGGCGGCGAGCTGTGCGAGCTCGCGCACCAGATCCGCGTCGCCGTCGACGATGTGCTCCGGGTTCTGTGCACCGCGACGCTCGACGGAGAGGAACGGACCCTCGAGGTGGATCGCCGTGATCTCCTCGTCGGTCGCGAGCTGCGCCAGGTCGCTGACGCGTTCCCGCAGCGTGGCTGCATCGGCGGTGACCAGGGAGGCGACGAGGCTGGTGGTGCCGTGGCGACGGTGCTCGCGGATCGCGATGAGCATGTCCTCGGGCGTCTCCGCGTCCGGGAAGGAGGCGCCGCCCCCGCCATGGCAGTGGAGGTCCACCAGCCCGGGCAGGATCAGTCCGTCGTGCTCGAGCGTCCGCTCGGCCACGTGCTGGGGGGCATGAGCGGCCGGACCGGCCCAGAGGATGTCACCGCCGTCGATCAGCAGCAGCGCGTCGGGCACGAGCCCCTGCTCGAGCACCGCGGTGCCATGCAGGGCCAGCTCGGCGGCGACGGCGGGGGAGTGCGTGGCGGTGCTCATGTCTTCTCCAGGGGCTCGGTGGGCGTGGGGTTGAGCAGGACCGCGTGCGGTGCGCTCAGAAAAGGCGGGACTCGGCATCGTCGATGCCGCGCAGCGCGTCGTAGTCGAGGGTCACGCAGTCGATGCCGCGATCGGCCGCGAGCACGCGCGCCTGCGGCTTGATGGCCTGGGCGGCGAAGATGCCGCGCACGGGGGCCAGCAGCGGATCGCGGTTGAGGAGCTCGAGATAGCGGGTCAGCTGCTCGACGCCGTCGATCTCGCCGCGCCGTTTGATCTCGATCGCGACCGAACCGCCGGACTCGTCGCGAGCGAGGATGTCCACCGGGCCGATGGCGGTGAAGTACTCGCGGCGCACGAGCGACCAGCCCTCGCCGAGGGTGTCGATGTTCTCGGCCAGCAGGGCCTGGAGATGGGACTCGACGCCATCCTTCTGCAGGCCGGGATCGATGCCGAGCTCATGGGAGGAGTCCTCGAAGACCTCGACCAGGCGCACCCGCAACCGGTCGCCGGTCTTGTCGTGGACCACGTCCCACTGCTCGATCCATTCGCCCTCGGGGTCCTCGCCCGCCTCCTCGTCGCCGCGGCGCGAGGTGGTCAGCGTGCAGGGCGGGGTCATCCAGTTCAAGGGTTTGTAACTGCCGCCGTCGGAGTGGATCAGCACGCTGCCGTCGGCTTTGACGATCAGCAGGCGTGGGGCCAGCGGGAGATGGGCGGTGAGCCGACCGGTGTAGTCGACAGAGCAACGGGCAACGACGAGACGCACCCGGCCAGGGTACGACACCACCAGCACCGGGTCCGTCACCCCACCCGCTCCGGGCCGGGTCGAAGCCCGGCCTGCGCATGAGAGGACGATGAGATGCTCATGAGGAGCGCTTTACCCAGGTGCAGATGCTCACTAGGCCCTGTTCCGGGACGTGTCCCGCTCGTATCGTGGCCTGGTCATCTGCTCGGTCTGCGCCGAGCCACCTCGAAGGAGCATCTACCGTGCAACGACTCCTGGCCGTCCTCCTGGTCCTGATCGGCCTGAGCGGACTCGCGCTGGGCCGCCTGGGTGAGACCACCTGGGCGCCCGAGACCGAGACCACCGCCACGGTGGACCTCTCCGATGCCGGCCCCGCCGTCGTCATCGACCCCGGTGTGCTGTACGTGGGCGGTGAGCAGGGCGAGCTCGTGATCGAGGGCGCCTCCGACGTCTCCGTGATCACCGCCGGGGGCGGTGACATCGAGGCCTACCTCGAGGACGTGCACCACACCCGGGTCACCGGGGCGAGCGACTGGTCCACGCTCAGCACCCAGGAGGTCAACCCGGACGGCTCGGACGAGCTGACCGATCCCACCTCCTCGGACCTCTGGCGCACGGTCGACACCGCGCCGAGCCCCTACTCGCTCGACGTCCACGAGTTCTGGGCCGGGGAGAACGGCGAGAACGAGCAGCCCTACCGCTCGCTGCTGATCGTCACCGACGGCACCGAGCCCGGGACGGAGAAGATCTCCATCACCTGGCCGAACGATGCGGAGAACGAGTGGGTGCCCTTCGCCTACGCGGGCGGGGCGGCGATCGCCGTGATCGGTCTCGTGCTGCTGGTGGTCTCGCTCGGCGGCCGGCGCCGTGACGAGGACGAGTTCGAGACGGTCGGGGACGCGCCGCAGACCTCCGCCGAGGCGGCCGCTGTGCCGGTCGCTGCCGGTGCCGTCATCGACACCCACACCGCCGACGGCACCGACACCGGCTCGCCCTCCGCTGAGAGCGCCGATCCCGCAGACGACACCGCCTCGGGCGACGCCCTCGGGGCCGACGTCCTGTTCGGCGCATCGGGGCAGGAGTCCCGTGAGGAGAGCGTGTGGTCGCTGGGCTCCAGCTCGAGCGAGGAGGGCGCCTCCGGTGAGGACGACGCGTCCGCAGATGCCCCTGCCGAGGCCGGTCCTGCGGCCGACGCCGACGACTCCGAGGACGACACCCCGGCCGGGACCGGCACCTCCGCCGCCGAGGACCGGACCGAGCAGATCGATGTCGTCGACGACGACGAGGAGCAGCGATGACCCGCCACGACCTGCGCGGCAGCGCGCGGAAGGACCTTACGATGAGCACTCGCCCCGTCGGCCGTCGCGGCCTCTTCCTGGGGGCGGGCAGCCTGCTCGCCGCGGGACTCCTCGCCGCCTGCAGCTCCGAGGTCGAGCCGCCCGCGGCTCCGCCCACGGGCAAGGAGCTCGCCGAGCCGACCCCCGTCCAGACCACCGAGCAGCTCACGGACATCGTGCCGGAGGTGAATGCGGCCGTGGTCGCTGCGGACAAGGCGCTGAACGCGAAGAAGCTGGCTCCGCGCGTCACCGGCTCCGCCGTCGAGTTCCGCACCGCGGCCTACACGATGATCGAGAAGGCCGAGGAATGGGCCGAGGAGCTCAGGGTCCCCGGTGCCGAGCTCCTGGTGCCCATGACCTCCGTGACCTCCGAGTTCCCGCGAGTGGCGATCGCCATGGTCGAGGACTCCGCCGAGGAGGGGGTGCCGTATTTCGTGGCCCTCCAGCAGGCCGATGCGAAGTCTCCGTACTCCGCCTGGGGCTGGGCCCAGCAGGCCGTGGGCATCGAGATGCCCACGGTGGCGAACGCCGTGGTGGGCTCCGAACAGGTCACGGTCGACAGCAAGGGGCTCGTGATGACCCCGCAGGACGCCCTGGCGCTGTATGCGGAGGTGCTCACCGGCGGCGACGGCGAGGATTCTGAGGATCAGCTGGCGGAGAACCCGTTCCAGACCGAGACCCATGAGCGCATCCAGACCGAGCGCAAGGAGCTCAATGCGGGCGTCGAGTGGGACGAGGCCGCGACCATCCACGAGTCCTTCTCCGTGGAGACGGAGGAGTTCGCCGGAGTGCGCACCGATGACGGCGGCGCGATCGTGATGGGGACCCTGCTCTCCACCCGGAAGGTGGCCATCAAGGACGGCGCCACCATGCGCTACGCCGAGGACAACAAGTACACCAAGGTGATCGGGAAGAAGGAGTTCACCTCCGAGTTCATCCGGAAGTTCGGCACCCATATCGCGCTGTACATCCCCTCGGCGGATGCGGGCGGTCAGATCCAGCCCATCGGCGCCACCCAGACCGCGCTCAGCGCCACCGGGAAGTGACCGGACCGGCGCAGCCCAGCATCGGGCGGACTCCTTAGACTGGGTGCGTCCCGCAGTCATCGAAGGAGTTCACCTGTGACCGATCCGTACGGAATCATCGACCTCGCCGCGCTCAAGCAGCCCGCCGGTGCCGCGACGGGTGGGGCTGCCCCCACCGGCACCCCGTCCCTCCATGAGGTCGCCGTCACCGAGCAAGGGCTCGAGCAGCTCATCGCCGACTCCCAGCAGATCCCCACCCTGCTGCTGGTCACCAGCTCTCGGGTGCCGGAGTCGGACCAGTTCCTCGCCGGGCTGCGCCGTGCGGTCGACGGCAAGGGCGGAGCGATCCGTCTGGGCATCGTCGATGCGGACAGCCAGCAGCAGATCGCCGGAGCCCTGCGGGTCGAGCAGCTGCCCACCCTGCTGCTGCTGATCCAGGGGCAGCTCCAGCCGATCGTCCAGTCGGTGATCCCCGATGCGGAGATCGACAACCTCCTCACCCAGGTGGTGGAGGTCGCGCGCCAGCAGGGCATGGAGCTTCCCGAGGGCGCGGAGGCACCACCGGAGCCACAGGAGGAGCCGCTGCCACCGCTGATCGCCGAGGCCTATGAGGCGATCGAGCGTGGTGATCTCGATGCCGCGGTCGCGGCGTACGAGAAGCAGCTGCAGGAGAGCCCGGCCGACGCCGAGGCGAAGGCGGGCCTGGCCACGGTCTCCCTCATGCGCAGGACCCAGGACGCGGACCTCGCGGCCTCCCGGGACGCGGCGGCGCAGCGGCCCGGTGACCTGGAGGCGCAGCTCCTGGTCGCAGATCTCGACATGATCGGCGGTCACGTCGACGACGCTTTCGGGCGCCTGCTCGAGCTGCTGCGCGGGGCGGACCAGGAGACCAAGGACGCCGTGCGTGCCCGCCTGCTGGAGCTGTTCGAGGTGGCCGGCCCCTCCGATCCGCGCGTGGCCCCGGCCCGCAAGCGTCTCGCGAACCTGCTGTTCTGATCCCGAGGGCCCCTTCGGGGCCGATTCGCACAGCACCGGTCACCGCACAGTCATGAGCGCGTCTGATCCCTCCTCGGATCCCTGGCGCCCATGACCGTGCGGTGACCGATGCGGCCACGCCCGCAGGCGCTCAGCTCTCCCGCAGGCGCTCGGGGACGAGGATCACCGCGGCCAGCGGCGGCACGGACAGGCGCACCGAGTGCTCTCGGCCGTGCAGGGGCAGCTGCTCGGCATGCACCCGGCCCAGGTTCCCGACCCCGCTGCCGCCGTACACCGGGGAGTCGGAGTTGAGCACCTCGAGCCAGGTCCCGCCCTCGGGCAGGGGGATGCGGTACTCGTGCCAGGGCTCCGCCGAGAAGTTCACGACGACGACCACCGGGTCGCCGGCGTCGTCGCGCCGCACATAGGACAGCGCATTGTGGGCGGCGTCATCCCCGATCAGCCATTCGAATCCGCCCGGGTCCTGATCCCGCTCGTACAGCGCGGGGAACTCCGCCTGCACGGCGTTGAGATCCTTCACCAGCTGCTGGGCGCCGCGGTGCAGGGGGTACTCCAACAGCCACCAGGGCAGCCCCGCCTGCTCGGACCACTCGGTGCCCTGGGCGAACTCGATGCCCATGAACACCAGCTGCTTGCCCGGGTGGGTCCATTGGAAGGCCAGGTAGGAGCGCAGCGTCGCCGCCTGCTGCCAATCGTCGCCCGGCGCCTTGCGCAGCAGCGATCCCTTGCCGTGCACGACCTCGTCGTGGCTCAGCGGCAGCACGAAGTTCTCGGAGTACTGGTAGACCATCGAGAACGTCATCTCGCCATGGTGGTACTGGCGATGCACCGGGTCCTGCCCGAGGTACTCGAGGGTGTCGTGCATCCACCCCATGTTCCACTTGAAGCCGAAGCCCAGGCCGCCGGCTTCGGTGGGGCGGGTGACGCCGGGGAACGAGGTGGACTCCTCGGCGATCATCACGATGCCCGGGGCCCGCTTGTACGCGGTGGCGGTCGCCTCCTGCAGGAAGGCGATGCTCTCCAGGTCCTCGCGCCCGCCGTGGCGATTGGGGACCCACTGCCCGTCCTCACGGGAGTAGTCGAGGTACAGCATGGAGGCGACGGCGTCGACCCGCAGACCGTCGACGTGGAACTCCTCGAGCCAGTAGCAGGCGTTGGCGACCAGGAAGTTGCGCACCTCGTTGCGCCCGGTGTCGAAGATGTACGTGCCCCAGTCGGGGTGCTCGCCGCGCCGCGGGTCGGCGTGCTCGTACAGCGGTGTCCCGTCGAAACGGCCCAGGGCCCACTCGTCCTTGGGGAAGTGTGCGGGCACCCAGTCCAGGAACACGCCGATGCCCGCGTTGTGGAGGGTGTCGATGAGGTGGCGCAGCTCGTCGGGCGTGCCCAGCCGGGAGGTGGGGGCGTAGTACCCGGTGACCTGGTAGCCCCAGGAGCCGCCGAAGGGATGCTCCGCCACCGGCATGAGCTCCACGTGTGTGAAGCCCATCTCGGTGACGTAGTCCGTCAGCTCTGTCGCCAGATCCCGGTAGCCCAGGCCCGGCCGCCAGCTGGCCAGGTGCACCTCGTAGACCGACATCCGTGAGGAGAGCGGGTCGTGCGCCGCGCGCTCGGCCAGCCAGTGGTCGTCGGTCCACTCGAAGTCGCTGCTGGTGACCACGGAACCGGTCGCCGGTGGGACCTCCGCGTAACGGGCCATCGGATCGGCCTTGTCGCGCCAGACGCCGTCGACCCCGAGGATCCGGTACTTGTAGATGTCGCCGTCCCCGGTGCCCGGGGCGAAGATCTCCCAGACGCCGGAGGCGCCGAGGGAGCGCAGGGCGTGCAGGCGACCGTCCCAGCCGTTGAAGGCCCCCACGACCTGCACCGCGCGAGCGTTCGGCGCCCAGACGGTGAAGGAGGTGCCCTCCACGCCCTCGACGGTGCGCACGTGCGAGCCCAGCGCCTGCCACAGCTCCTCGTGGCGACCCTCGCGGATGAGGTGGAGGTCCAGCTCGCCGAGGGTGGGCGGGAAGCGGTACGGCTCCTCGACCTCGACCGGCTCGTCCTGCGGGGACCAGGTCACCCGGATCCGGTAGGAGACCAGCTCGGTGCGCTCCACCACGGCGACCCAGATGCCGTCGTTCTCGTGCTCCATCGCGACGGTGCCGCCGTCGGGGAGCACCACGGCGACCTCGTGGGCGAGAGGCTTGAGGGTGCGGATCGTGAGGCCGCCCTCGTACTCGTGGGCGCCGAGCACCGAGTGCGGCTCGTGATAGCTGCCGGTCGCCGTGGCGCCCAGCTCGTGCTCGCCCAGCGGCATCACCGGCACGGCGACGGTCTGAACTGTGCGAGCAGTCTGAGTCGCCGGGGCGGTGGCCGTGGGACGGTCGGGAGTCTCGGTCATGTCAGCTCTCCTCTGGGTGGATGATCCGCAGGACGTGTGCGGGCCGGTCGGCCGCGCTCAGGATCACGAAGGGGTCGCGCCCCCAGCTGAACCGTTCACCGGTCAGCAGGTCCTCCACCTCGAACGACTCGCCCACTCCGAGGGCGTCGAGGTCCAGGTGCAGGGAGGTGTGGGCATCGCGGTCGTGGGCGGTCAGGGAGACCACCAGCACCGTGTCCGGGGAGCCGGTGCCGCTCGCGGCGGCATCGAGGTGCTTGGAGAAGACCAGCACCTGCTCGTCATCCGCCTCGTGGAAGCGGATGGTGGTGAGGGTCTGCAGGGCAGGATGCTCGCGACGGATCCGGTTCAATGTCCCCAGCAGCGGCTCGAGGCTCTGCCCGCGGGCGAGCGCACCGGCATAGTCGCGTGGCTTGAACTCGTACTTCTCGTTGTCGATCTGTTCCTCGGCGCCCGGCCGGGGCACGTCCTCGACCAGCTCGTACCCGCTGTAGATGCCCCAGGTGGGGACCAGGGTGGCGGCGAGGATCGCGCGCAGCACGAAGGCGCTGCGACCGCCGGAGCTCATGTACGGGGGGAGGATGTCATGGGTGGTGGGCCAGAAGCTGGGCCGCATGTACGGCGCCGACTCCACCAGCTCCTCGAGGTACTCGCGCAGCTCCTCCGCACTCTCGCGCCAGGTGAAGTAGGTGTAGCTCTGGTGGTAGCCCACCTTGCCCAGGGTGCGCATCATCGTGGGCCTGGTGAACGCCTCGGCCAGGAAGATCACCTCGGGGTGCTTCTCGTCGAACTCCGCGAGCAGCTCCTCCCAGAAGCGCACCGGCTTGGTGTGCGGGTTGTCGACGCGGAACAGCGGCACCCCGTGAGCGACCCAGTGCTCGAGCATGTCCCGGATCGCGACGTACAGCCCGTCGTAGTCGGTGTCGAAGCTCAGCGGGTAGATGTCCTGATACTTCTTCGGCGGGTTCTCCGCGTAGGCGATCGTGCCGTCGGCCCGCACGGTGAACCATTCCGGGTGCTCGGTGACCCAGGGATGGTCGGGGGAGCACTGCAGGGCGATGTCCATCGCCACCTCGAGGCCGAGCCCCTGAGCCCGGGCCACGAAGGCGTCGAAGTCCGCGAGGGTGCCCAGCTCGGGATGGATCGCGTCGTGACCGCCCTCGGCCGAGCCGATCGCGTAGGGGGAGCCGGGATCCCCGGGCTGCGGGTCCAGAGTGTTGTTGCGGCCCTTGCGGAAGGCGGTGCCGATCGGATGGATCGGGGTGAGGTAGGCGACGTCGAAGCCCATCTGCGCGATCCGGTCCAGGGAGTGGGCAGCGGTGCGGAGGGTGCCGGAGGACCAGCCGTGCTCGAGGTCGAAGTGCGCACCCTCGGAGCGGGGGAAGAACTCGTACCAGGAGCCGTACAGCGCTCGCCGGCGCTGGACGATCAGGGAGTACGGCCCGGAGACGGTGACCCCTTCGCGCAGCGGACGCTCGGCCAGGACGCCGCGCAGGTCCGCAGCCAGTGCCGGGGCCACGCGGGCGGAGGCCGGCAGCCCCGGGGCGCGCAGACTCTCCAGGGCCGCGCGCACCACCGGCCCATCGTTCGACGGGCGGGTGCCGGCCTCGATCTCGGCGAGCACCCGTCGCAGCACGAGGACGCCCTCGGCGCAGACCAGGTCGGTGTCGATATCTGCGGGGATCTTCACCTCCGCGGTGTGGACCCAGCTGTCGTACGGCGCGGAGTAGGCCTCGATCCGGAAGCTCCAGTGCCCGGTCTGCGCGGGCCGGACGGTGGTCTCCCACCGGTCCAGCCCCGGATTGACGCAGCGCAGGCTCTGACGGTGCTCTTCGCCGCCGGGTGAGATGAGCACCAGCTGGACGCCCATCGCCTCATGGCCCTCACGGAAGGCGTTGGCGCTGACGGTGACGGACTCGCTCTCGACGCAGCGCGCCGGGAACCGCCCGCCGTCGACCACCGGCTGCACGCTCATGATCGGGATCCGGCCGATGCCGGCTCCCAGCCCCGTGAGGTCTGTGGTCTCGGACATGGGCCCTCCTGCCTGTGCACCCGTCCTGGACGAGGTGCTCTGCGACGGTCGCGGTGACTGCCCTCACGATAGCCGCTTCGGGGACCCCTCTGCGTCGTCGGGCGTGATTCCGAGGACCACCACCGCACCGGGCGCGACCAGGACGGAGCGATCGGTCAGCGGGGAGGGGGCCAGAGCTTCGGGCGTCTCCAGCGCGGTGTCCAGCAGCACGCGGGCGCTGCCCTGCGGCCAGGGGGCGCCGGGCAGCGTGACCGGCACGGCCTCCGGCTCCGAGGAGAGGATCACCAGCAGGTGCTCAGCGCCCTCACGTCCCCGGATCGCGGGGCGGAGCATCGCCAGCAGGTGCTGGGAGGGGTTCATCCAGTCCTCATGGGTCATCGGATGACCCTCGGCACCGAACCAGGCGACCTGGTCGGCATCCAGCGAGGCGGGATCCGCGGGGCGCAGGAAGTGGGGGGCGCGCAGCTGGAAGTGCTCGCCGCGCAGCTGGAGCAGCCGGGTCACGGTCTCGCGCAGGGCATCGATGCGGGGATTGCGGGCCCAGTTCATCCAGGAGATCTCGTTGTCCTGGCAGTACGCGTTGTTGTTGCCCTGCTGGGTGCGCATCCGCTCGTCGCCGGCGGTGAGCATCGGGGTGCCCGAGGCGAGCAGCAGCGTGGCCAGGATGCTGCGAGCGGTGCGCCGACGGGCGGCCTCGATCTCTGCGGCGCCCTCGGTGCGCGGCGGCAGCTCCCCCTCGTGGCCGTGGTGGTAGGAGCGGTTGTCGGAGGTGCCGTCGCGGTTGTCCTCGCCGTTGGCCTCGTTGTGCTTGGCCTCGAAGGCTGTGAGGTCCCGCAGAGTGAATCCGTCGTGCGCGGTGACGTAGTTGATCGAGGCCCAGGGCGAGCGCAGGCTGCGCCCGTCGGGCAGCTCGAGCGGGTCGCCGCCGGTGAACAGATCGCTGGATCCGGCCAGACGGGTCGCCAGGTCCCGGACCCCGCCGATCGCGTCGTCCCCCGAGCGCTCGCGCATCGCCCGATCGGAGAGCCAGAACGCGCGCATGTCGTCGCGGAAGGCGTCGTTCCACTCCGCGAAGGGCACCGGGAAGCTGCCGGTCTGCCAGCCACCGGTGCCCACGTCCCACGGCTCGGCGATCAGCTTCACGCCACGCAGGACGGGATCGGTGGCGATCGCACGCAGCAGCGGATGGTCGGGGCGGAATCCGTGGTCGTCACGCCCCAGCGTCGCCGCGAGATCGAAACGGAAGCCGTCCACGTGCATCTCCTGCACCCAGTAGCGCAGAGAGGCGAGGATCAGATCCATCACGTGCACCGAACGCGGGTCGAGGGTGCCACCGGTCCCGGTCACGTCGAAGAACCGGCCGTGGTCGGTCCAGTAGTACTCGAGGTTGTCCAGGCCCCGCAGCGAGAGGGAGGGCCCATCGGCCCCGCCCTCGGCGGTGTGGTTGAAGACCACGTCGAGGATGACCTCGAAGCCGGCCGCGTGGAGGCTGCGCACCATGGTCTTCACCTCATCGACCACGGCCTGAGCACCGGCGCTCTGGGCGGCTGCGGTGGCCAGTGAGGGGTCCGGGGCGAAGAATGAGAGCGTCGAATAGCCCCAGTAGTTGGTCAGTCCGAGCCGGGTCAGATGCGGTTCATCCATCGCTGCATGGATCGGCAGCAGCTCGATGCTGGTCACGCCGAGGCTCCGCAGATAGCTCGTCACCGCAGGGTGACCGAGACCCGCGTACGTGCCGCGCTGTTCGGGAGGCAGCTGGGGGTGCAGCTGGGTGAATCCCTTGACGTGCATCTCGTACAGCACCGTGGAGCCCCAGTCCACGAGCGGACGGAGATCGCCCTGCCAGTCGAAGGAGTCGGAGACGACCACGGACCACAGGGCATCGTCGCCGCTGTCGGTCCCGTCGCGTCGTGCCGCGTCACCGACGCGGTCGAGCATCGCGTCGACCTGGAAGGGGAAGAACGAGCTCAGCAGCGGCGAGGAGTGCGAGACACCGCGCGCCCACGGATCCAACAGCAGCTTCTTCGGGTTGCACAGCAGTCCGGCCGACGGGTCCCAGGGGCCGTCCACGCGCAGTCCGTACCTCGTGCCCGGTGTCATCCCGCTCACGTGGTCCCAGTGCAGGCCGCCGTCGACGTGGCGCAGCCTCTGCCGGTGCTCGGTGGAG
>JAKDNE010000401.1 GCA_030451965.1 Brachybacterium sp.
TCGCGGGCGAGGACGCCTCGACCGCAGGGCTGATCCGCTACTACCTCGAGCAGCGTCAGCAGGGCTGATCGACAGATCGTGAGGTCCGCACCGCCGACACCGAGCCGGGGAGCACACCGCCTCCCCGGCACGGTGCTGCTCGGCGCCGGACTGCTCGGCGCGATCGTCCTCGTCGCCGTGCTCGCAATGCTGGTGTGGACCGGTGTCATCTGGCCGGGCCGGATCTTCGCAAGCGGCCACGAGGTGCGAGGCGTCGACGTCTCCTCGTACCAG
Source organism: Brachybacterium sp. (assembly GCA_030451965.1). Taxonomy (GTDB): domain Bacteria; phylum Actinomycetota; class Actinomycetes; order Actinomycetales; family Dermabacteraceae; genus Brachybacterium. Next base: position 274 of record JAKDNE010000401.1, read on the forward strand.
GGCGAGATCGACTGGCCGACCCTCGCCGGGAACGACCTGGACTTCGCCTACCTCAAGGCGACCGAGGGCTCCTCGTACGTCGATGAACGATTCGTGGAGAACTGGGAGCATGCCCGCTCCACGGATCTGCTCGTGGGCGCCTATCACTTCGTGAGCTTCGAGAGCCCCGGCCGCTCGCAGGCGCAGCACGTCATCGACACCGTGCCCACGGGCGGAACCCTGCCGATCGCGGTGGATGTCGAGTTCTACGGTGACTATTTCGAGGATCCACCGTCACGGGCGGAGGTGGACGCGATCCTCGTCCCGCTCCTGGACGAGCTCACCGCCCACTACGGCATCCCACCAGTCATCTACACCACCGCCGACGCCTACCAGCTCTACATCGACGGCTCCTACGCCGACTCCCCGATCTGGATCCGCTCGGTGGTGCTGCCACCGGACCTGGGCGATGGGCGACCATGGACCTTCTGGCAGTACTCCCACCGGGACCGGCGAGAGGGCTACGACGGCCAGGAGCGCTACATCGACATGAACGTCTTCGCCGGTTCACGCGCCGAGCTGGCCATGCTCGTCGAACGCGCTGAGGACTTCGCACCGATCACAGAGGCCATGTTGTCGCTGACGGCGCTGCCGGTGTAGCGCACGTCTGCGCCGAAGATCTCCGGCGGCCTGCACCATCGGCTCGCGGCGATCAGCATGAGGCGATCACCGATGGAGCGCCCCAGCGGTCGTCTCCGCGAACGGGGTCGGTGCTCGGGCGAGCGGCGCGGGTGCGAAGATGGTCGCCGGCATGTCATTCATGTCTTGAGGGGAACCCACGGAAACGTTCGTACCGATCATCGCGGTGATCGTCGTCATCGCGATCATCCTGCTCATCGGGGTGATCGTCCTGATGCGCAGCTACCGGATCGCGGCACCGAACGAAGCGCTGATCATCACCGGTCGCAACGCGAAGACGACCCCCACCGGGGACATCGATCTGGAATCCGGCAGTGCCCGGGTCATCATCGGCGGTCGCGCCATCGTGCGTCCGATCTTCGACCGCGCCTTCGTGCTGAGCCTGAGCTCGCGCCAGATCCCCGTCGAGGTCGACGGCTATTCGATGAATGGCATCTTCCTGCGCCTGCGCGGAGTCGCCCAGGTGAAGGTGGGCGGCAACATCGACGACGTCCGCAAGGCGTCCCAGCGCTTCCTCGACCAGCAGCAGCAGATCGACCACTACACCCAGGAGATCCTCTCCGGCACGCTGCGCGCCGTGGTCGGCACCTTGAGCGTCGAGCAGATCATCCGTGATCGTGCCTCCTTCGCCAATCAGGTCCAGGCCGAGTCCGAGCACTCGATGAACAACCAGGGCCTGGTCATCGACACCTTCCAGATCTCCGCCATCGAGGACGACGGCTCCTACCTGCGTGACTGGGGCCGTCCGGAGGCCGCGCTGGTCGCCAAGCGCGCCGCCATCGCCGAGTCCGACGCCAACCGTGAGTCGACCCTGGCCAGCAACCTCAACCTCCAGCAGGAGGCGGGGTCCAAGCAGACCTTCGATCTGCGGAACGCGGAGATCAAGGAGGAGACCGACGCCCGTCAGGCCGTCGCTGATGCCGCCGGCCCCCTGTCCCGGGCCGCACAGCAGCAGAGGATCATCGAGCAGGAAGAGCTGATCGCGGTCCGCAACAACGACCTGCGCGAGAAGCAGCTGATCGCCGAGGTCCACAAGCCGGCCGAGGCCAAGCGCTACGCCGAGCAGCAGGACGCGGATTCCAAGAAGTACACGCATATCGCCGAGTCCGAGGCTCCGTTGACCGACGAGCGCAACCGCGCCGAGTCCCGCAAGGTGACCGCGGACGCCGAGGCCCACGCCATCGAGGCCCGCGGTCGGGCCGAGGCCGAGGTCGAGCTGCAGCGCCGTTCGAAGGACGCCGAGGCCGTGCGCCTCGAGGGTCAGGCCGAGGCGGACGCCCTGCGTGCCAAGGGCGACGCCGAGGGTGCGGCGATCCGTGCCAAGGGCGACGCCGAGGCGAAGACGACCAGTGCCCGTGCCGAGGCGTACAAGCAGTTCAACGATGCCGCGGTGCTCAACCAGGTGCTCGAGGTGCTGCCGGCGGTCGCGAACGAGCTGGCCGCTCCGTACTCGAACATCTCGAACCTGTCGGTGTTCTCCACCGATGGCGAGGCGAAGATCGGCCAGAACATCTCCGTCGGCCTCGCCCAGGTGCTCGACATGGTCAGGTCCACCACCGGCGTGGACTTCCAGGACAC
>JAKDNE010000045.1 GCA_030451965.1 Brachybacterium sp.
CCCGGCTTGACCCGCCCGCCCCGGGGCCCGCCGGGGGCGGCCCGCGCGGGGGGGGGTGGGGGGGCGGCCCCCCCCCCCCCCCCCCGCGGGCAGGGACATCAGCGCCGCCGGGCACTATCGTCGGAAGCATGTTGGACGACCCCCTGGACCTCGGCCCGCTGCTGGCCGCCCCCACCACCGATGACGCCCTGACCCTGATGGACCAGCTGATGCGATGGCTGCTCAGCAGCGGCATCAAGATCGTGATCATCCTGCTGGCCGCCACCCTGCTGAGCCTCGCCGTCGGCTGGTTCCTGCGCCGCTTCTTCCGCACCATGGTGCAGTCCGGGGCGAAGATCTCGACCGTGGCCGGCACCGTCATCCGCCGTGACCCGAAATCGCAGCGGGCCGCCCAGGTCCGTCGCGAGCAGCGCGCGAGCACGCTGTCGAACGTGGCGCGGAACATCGCGCATGTGATGATCTGGGCGATCGCCGTGATGATGATCCTCTCCGAGATCGGCGTGAACATCGCCCCGGTCATCGCGAGCCTCGGCGTGGTCGGCCTGGCGGCCGGCATCGGCGCCCAGACCATCATCAAGGACGTGGTCGCCGGCGTGGTGATGCTCTTCGAGGACATCGTCGCCGTCGGCGACTGGGTGGACCTCGAGTACGCCGAGGGCACCGTCGAGTCGATCAACCTGCGCGCCACCCAGGTGCGGGGCATCGACGGGGTGCTGTGGACGGTCCGCAACGGCGAGATCATCCGCGTGGGCAACTACGCGCGCGGCTTCTCCACTGCAGTGGTGATCCTCGATATCTCCGCGGAGGCCGACGACGCGCTGGTCACCGAGGTGGTGGAGAAGGTGTCCGCCGAGATCACCGGGGACTCCGCGTGGAGCGACACCGTGCTCGCCCCCGCCGCGCTCAGCGGCATCCTGGACGTGGACGGGAACCGCTACCAGCGGCGAGTCACGATCCAGACCGCTCCCGGGCAGCAGTGGGACGTGGAGCGGGAGCTGCGTGCCCGCATCCGCGCCGGCTTCGCCGCCGTCGACATCGCCTTCGCCGTGCCCCGCTTCGTCGAGGCCGTGCAGAGGTGATCTGCCCGCTCACGTTCCTCGTCCCCACCATGGGAGGATCCCAGACATGACCAGTCCCGCCCCGCAGTCCGCACAGATCAGCTTCTACGAGGCCGTCGGCGGCCACGAGACCTTCGAACGCCTCGTGGACCGCTTCTACGAGGGTGTCGCCGAGGATCCCGAGCTGCGTCCGATGTACCCCGAGGAGGACCTCGCCGGGGCGAAGCACCGCCTGTGCACCTTCCTCGAGCAGTACTGGGGCGGGCCGAAGACGTACGGCGCGGAGCGCGGTCACCCGCGGCTGCGGATGCGGCATGCGGTGTTCCCCGTGTCCCCCTCGGCGCGCGACGCCTGGCTGCGCCACATGCGCACCGCGCTGGACACCCTGGAACTGGCGCCCCTGCACGAGCAGACGCTGTGGGACTATCTCGATCGGGCGGCGCAGTCACTGGTGAACACGGTCGACGGCGGTGAGGCCCCGGCGGCCGGCCAGGCGGTGCCGGGGCAGCTGAGCTGAGGAACCCCTCGCGTCAGTCGCGGAAGCGCAGCGGCTCCCCGGTGAACGCCTCGAGCGTCGTCCGGGTCTCCTGCTCCAGCCGCACCGGTGCACCGGTCCCCGCATCGACCAGCACCACCACGGTGCGGGCACGGGCGTACGGCGCGGCCCCCTCGGGATCATCGCGCGTGAGCACCAGGTAGTCCACGCTCAGGCTCGCCCCGCCGATCCGCGAGAGCCATAGCCGCACCACCACGCCGTCGCGGCGGTGCCCGAGGGGCCGGACGTACTCGATCCGCTGCGAGGCGATGACGGTGCTGAGCGCGGCCCCGGCGCCGCTGACCGGCAGCGCCGCCGGGGGCTGTCGGGCGCCGAGAGCGAGCTGATCGGCGGGCGGCTGCCAGAAGGCGGCGATGCGCGCCTCCTCGAGCAGACGCACCACCGCGGCGTTGTTCACGTGACCGTAGGCATCCAGATCCGTCCAGCGGACCGGGACAGGGATATCCAGCGGTCCGGGCGTGAGATCGGGAGCATCGGCAGCGATATGAGAAGGCATGGTTCTCATCGTAGGCCGCATGGCCAGTACGATCTGCTCCATGACGTTCCCCCGCACCGACCCCTCGGAGATCGCCGCCGGTCTGGTGGACCTGTTGGACCTGCGCGAGATCGCGCCGTTCGGAGAGTTCTCCACCCCTGCCACCGTCGCCGCGTACCAGGGCGATTCCTCACCGCAGCCCGGAGAGCACGTCTTCGGCGGCCAGGTGATGGGACAGGCGGTGACCGCTGTGGGGCGCACGGTCTCCTCGGATCGTCGGATCCACTCGATGTACTCCTACTTCCTCGCTCCCGGGGATCCTGCGCACCCGATCCGCTTCCAGGTCGATGCGCTGCGTGACGGCGGCTCGTTCTCGGTGCGCCGCGTGCTGGCCACCCAGCCCGGCAAGGAGGCCGATGAGGGAGAGCGCACGATCCTCGCGATGACCGCCTCCTTCCAGGAATCGCAGGACGGTCTCGAGCATCAGGAGCGGGCACCCGAGGCGCCGGACCCCGACGGACTGCCGACCACGGCCGAGGTGCTCGCCGGGATCGACCACCCGGTCGCACGGTACTGGGCCACCCAGCGGCCCATCGACATCCGGCACGTCACCGATCCGATCTACCTGCGGCCCGATCCCGCCTCCGACACCGCCGATGCGCAGATGGTGTGGATGCGCACCCTCGCGTCCGTCGAGGCGGAGCCGCTGCTGCACGATGCGATCCTCGCCTTCGCCAGCGACTACACGCCCTTCGAGCCGATCCTTCGCCGGCAGGGCCTGAGCTGGATGACGCCGGGGCTGAAGATGGCCACCATCAACCACGCGATCTGGTGGCACCAGCACGTCGACGCCAACGACTGGCTGCTGTACGTGCAGCGCTCCCCCTCCGCCGCCGGTGGGCGCGGCCTCACCCACGGTCAGGTCTTCGACCGTGCCGGGGACCTGGTCGCGACCGTCACCCAGGAGGGCATGATCAGGGCCCCGCAGGAGCGCTGAGCTCAGCGGTCGTGGAACTCGAGGGCGTCCTGGAGCCACCGTCCCAGGGCGATGTCCTCGACCAGGACGCGCGGCTCGACCTCGATCCAGCCCTCCCCCATCGTCCGCTCCGTGCCCATCACCGCCTGCCGGGCACCGTCCCGCGTCAGCAGCTCGGCGTGCCGCGCGGGCTCGACCCGGACCAGGAGCGAACCGTCGCGCCCGGCGGAGACCAGCATCGCGTCCTCGAGCATCACCGCCCGACCGCCGAACATCGAGACCTCCCGGACGGGTCTGCCGGGTGGGAGCAGGCCGCGGATCCGGGCGAGGAGCGCCTCCTGGGAGGGAGGGGGTGCGGTGGCCATGGCTGTTCCTCCGTCAGTGGGCACGACGTCGACGCACGGGGACGTGCCTCACCGAGTCTTCCCGATCGGGGGCGAGCTGTCACCACCTGGGGACGACCTGTCCGGGGACTGCTCAGCCCACGGCCTCCCGGGCGGCCTGCTGTGCGCGGGGCAGGGCCTCGGCGGCGTCGGTCTCACCGAGGAAGACCTCCGCGATGATCGGCATCGCCGTACCGGTCGCGATCGCCGAGCGGTTCCCGATCTCGGGCTGGGCGACCGCCTCGGGAACCTCGATCACCGAGACGTCCACGCCGGCGGCATCCCAGCTCTTCTCCCACGCCCCGCGCAGGTCCTGGTGGGCGGGGATGCCCAGCCGGTTCTCGGCCAGCGGGCGCTGGCCCTCGACGCCGCCGAGCCAGCGCAGCAGCTCGCCGATCGCCGTCGCCCGGTCGTCGTCATGCGGGTCGATGCCGAGGGCGGCGATCGAGTGCACCAGCGGGCGTGCACCCTCCGGCCCCGCGACGACCGGATGGATCCCCCAGCTGAAGGTGCCGTCGATCTCCTCGGCGAGGGTGTGCAGATCGTAGGTCCCGGTCTGGAGCAGGCCGAGCTTGCCCTGCAGGAACAGTGTTCTGCACAGCGACGGGTCGGCGACGGTGTCCTTCCCGGCCGGGCCCAGGTGCGCGGAGGCGAGGTCCGCCAGGTACTGCACCGCCGCGATGCCCTCGGCCGAGGCGAAGGTGATCGTGCCGTCCTCGTCCTGCCAGCTGCCGCCCTGCGCGGCGATGAACGGGCCGAGCACCGCGGTGCGGTCGGGGTGGGCACTGAACCCGAAGGTCGTGCGGGCGGCCGGGTCGAAGTCCGTCTCCCCGGGCCGGCGTCCCTCCCCGTCGACGGTGAGGGCGTGGCAGAGCTCGCGCAGCGGGTCCGAGGGGGCCGCGGCATCGAAGGTCAGGGCCGAGGCATCGCCCTCGACCGCGTCGACCAGACCTTCGTGGGCGACCAGGATGCTCTGCTCCCACACCTGCGGCACGCCCCACAGGCCCTGGTCGAGGCGGTAGAGATCGGTGGCCGCACTCTCCCAGCTCTCGACGTCGTCCCCCACGATCTCAGCGATCTCCAGGAGCAGACCGCTGGCATGCGCCTGGGCGAGGTTGGCGGTGTTCATCCAGAGCACGTCGGGCAGATCTCCGGACGCCACGTCCAGCGGCAGCTGGGCCCAGTAGTCCTCCCAGCCCAGCACCTCGAGCTCGACCTCGATGCCGGTGGAGTCGGTGAACGCGGTGAGGGAGTCCCCGTAGGCGGTCGCCGCGGACTCGCTCCACACCCGCATCCGCAGCGAGTCCCCCTCCTCGAGCTCGACGGGCGTGGTGTCCGAACAGCCCGAGAGGGCCCCGATCCCCGCCACCGACATCGCAGCGGTGGAGAGCAGGAGCTGGCGGCGGGTCGGCACGGGGTCGGGACCTTTCAAGCAGGATGCGGCGGGCCGCTCAGGCGGTGGTGACCAGCCCGAGCTCGGCGCGGGAGGCCAGCACCGGGTGCTGCGGGGTGACCCGCACGGTGAAGCCCACCTCACCGGGGACGGCGAGCGCGAAGCGGGCGGCCCAGCGGCCGTCCTCCCCGCGCTGCAGCGGGATCAGCTGAGGCTCGATGATCTCATCATCGGCGCCGATCTCGCCGAGGACCGCCTCGATCAGCACGTCCGTGTCGCGCAGACGGCCCAGCTCGACGTCGGCGAGGAGGGTGAGCTCGGCGCCGGTGGACACCGCGTCCCCCTGCGCACCCTCGAGGCTCACGCTCTGGACCGACACCGCGGACCAGGCATCCTGGAGATCGGCCTTCCAGGCGGTGAACTCGCCGGCCAGCGAGGGATCCGTGGCGAAGGCGGAGGCCGCCCTGGCGGCGGGCAGGTACAGGTCGGTGACATAGTCGCGGACCATGCGGCCCGCGGTGATCTGCGGAGCCACCTTCACCAGCGAGGAACGGACCTTCGTCATCCAGCCGCGCTGCATGCCGCGGGCGTCGCGCTCGAAGAACAGCGGCACGATCGACTGCTCGAGGATCTCGTAGAGGGCGTCGGCCTCGATCTCATCGCGGCGGGCCTGATCCTCGACGTCCGCGGTGGGGATGGTCCATCCCGCGTCGTCGTCCTTCATCTCGTCCCACCAGCCGTCGGAGACGGAGAAGGTGAGAGAGCCGTTCAGGACGGCCTTCATCCCGGAGGTGCCGGAGGCCTCCTCGGGCCGGATCGGGTTGTTCAGCCAGACGTCCGAGCCGGCGATCAGCACGGAGGCCATGCGGATGTCGTAGTCGGGGAGGAAGGCGATGCGATGGCGGACCCCGTGGTCGTCGGCGAACTGCACCAGCTGCTGGAGGAACTCCTTGCCGGGGCGATCGGCGGGGTGCGACTTGCCCGCCACCACGATCTGGACCGGACGGTCCGCATCCAGCAGGATCCGCTTGAGCCGCTCAGGATCCGAGAGCATCAGGGTGAGCCGCTTGTAGGTCGAGACACGACGGGCGAAGCCGATGGTCAGGGCGTGGGGATCGAGGATGTGATCGGTCCAGGCGAGTTCGGCCTCGTCGGCGCCGCGGCGCAGCCACGAGTCCTTGACGTGTCGGCGCGCCATCCTCACCAGGTCCGCGCGCAGCGAGTCGCGGGTCTCGGTGAGCTCGTGGTCGGTGAGGGTCGACAGGGCGCTCCAGTCGCTGAGCGAGGAGATGTCGACATCGCCCAGGGCCTTCTTGTACAGATCGTCCATGTGGGCGGAGGTCCAGGTGCGGCGGTGGACGCCGTTGGTGACGGAGCCGATCGGCACCTCGGGGACGTCGAAGCCCGGGTAGAGGTCCTGGAACATCGCACGCGAGACGGCGCCATGGAGCTTGGCGACCCCGTTGGAGCGCTGGGCGATGCGGAAGCCGAGCTGCGCCATGTTGAACACGTCGCCGCCGTCCTCGATGCCGAGGGCGAGCGCCGCCTCCACGGGCAGCGAGGGGATCAGGTGGGACAGACCCGACCCATCGGCGTCGAGGTACCCGCGCAGCTGAGAGGCGTCGAAGCGGTCGATACCGGCGGGCACCGGGGTATGGGTGGTGAACACGGTGCCCGAGCGGACCTCCGCGACGGCCTCGGAGAAACCGGTGCCGGCCTGCATCTTGCGTCCCACGCGCTCGAGGCCGGAGAAGCCTGCGTGCCCCTCGTTGAGATGGAACACCGACGGAGCCGGGGCGCCCCTCAGCGCGGAGTACGCCTCGACGGCGCGGACGCCGCCGATGCCCAGCACGATCTCCTGGAGGATGCGGTGCTCGTGGTCGCCGCCGTAGAGGCGGTCGGTGATCTGTCGCGCCTGCTCGTCGTTGGACTCGAGGCTGGTGTCCAGCAGCAGCAGCGGGACCCGACCCACCTGTGCCTTCCAGACGGCGATCGCGACCTCGCGCGCTCCGGGCAGCGTGACTCCCACCGTCAGCTGCTCGCCGTCGGCGTCGAGGACCGGCTCGACGGGGAGCTGCGAGGGATCGTTGAGCCGGTAGTCCTCCTGCTGCCAGCCGCTGCGGTCCAGCGACTGGGAGAAGTAGCCCCACTGGTAGAGCAGACCGACGGCGACCAGCGGCACTCCGAGATCCGAGGCGGACTTCAGATGATCACCGGCGAGGATGCCGAGGCCCCCGGAGTAGATCGGCAGGGTCGGGGTGATCCCGAACTCCATGGAGAAGTACGCGATCGAGGTGCCGTCACCGCCCTGCGCCCCCGGGACGGTCCGCTGGAACCACCGGCCGGAGTCGAGGTAGGTGCGCAGGTCGCCGACCTCGGAGCGCATCTGCGCGAGGAAGGTCTCATCGCGGGAGACCTCGGCCAGCCGGCCGGCAGGCACCTGCGGGAGCATCGCGATGGGATTCTCGCCGCTGGCGACGAAGGCCCGCGGGTCGAGGGCGCGGAACAGATCGGCGGTCTGTCGACGCCAGGTCCAGCGCAGGTTCAACGCCAGTTCGCGCAGCGGCGCGAGGACATCCGGGAGGTCGGAGGAGACCGTGATCGTGGAGAGCGACTTCATGCTCCCAAGATACCCGACGGACGGGCAATCTTGCGTCGATCTTGCGCGGCGCCGAGCGCAGTTCACATCTGTCATGACCGCGATCCACCAGCGGTGATGACCGATGGACGTGACGCTGCACATCACCCGGACGGCGACCACCGGAGCACCTTGCAAGATCTTTCGACGATGTCGCACGCGCCCGCCGCGATGAGTCGTCCCCAGGACACCACGCCCGGCCTGGCTGCCTGCGACAATGGTCCGGCACCGCGGGGGCGGTGCCCAGCACTGAGCAGAGAACGCACGGAGGCGCCCGATGGGGAGCGACGCACGGACCGGCGAGATGCCGGCCATTCCGGAGGACACGGTCGACCTCGGGGAACGACTCGATCCGGTCCGGACCCTGCTGCGACGCACCGCTGCCGGTGATCAGCGCGCCGCCGCCGCACTGGTCGACGTGCTCGGTCCCCGCATCCATGGGCTGGCCGTCCATGTCACCGGCTCCTCCGCCCGTGCGGAGAAGCTGGCCGTGACCGTGCTGCGCTCCTGCCTGCGGGATGCCGGGGACCTCGCCACCAGCGGCCTGCCCGGAGAGGCTGCGGTGCTGGATCGCGCCCGGCGTGCCGCCGTGGCCACCCACCCCACCGGCGACGTGCGCTCACTGGCCGGGCCGGGCCCCGCCGCCGACCGCACCAGCGACCGACGGGAGGTCGACGTGCTGCGGGTGCTGCTGGAGCTCCCACCGACGCAGCGCGCCCTGGTCGAATCCGCTGCGCAAGGACGCTTCCCCTTCACCGGCGCCGCCCGGCAGCAGCCCGCCCTGACCCTCTCCGAGGTGCTCGATGCGCTGGTACCGTTCGGCGGTCCCCACCACGCCGAGACGCGGGGACTGAGCTCCCTGGACGCCCTGGCCCTGGCCGACGCGGGTGAGCGCCTGCGCCTGCGCGAGCTGACCAGGTCCCCCGAGACAGCCGGCATCCACCGCCGTGCGATCGAGGCCGCTGCCCGTCTCGCCCTGCTCACCGCGGTCCCTCCCTCGAGGGATCTGCGCATCGCGGTGCTCGAGGGGTTCGGCGCCGATGCCCCGTCGACACCGGCCCGCGCCGCCTCCGGCGGCCGCGCTCCCTCCGGCGCAGAACCGGCCTCCAGCGGCACCTACTCCCCCCCCGTCCTCGGCCCCCACACCCCGCGCCCCGTCGTCGGCCCTCCTCCGGTGGCGGGCGGACTGCACGCCGGCTCCGCGGAGCCGCCGCCCGGGTCGCCGTCCACACCCGACGCCACGGCCGCACCACCGCAGGGGTCACAGGGCGCCGGGGCCGCCCCGGCCTTCGCCTTCCGCTCCACCGACGAGAAGGAACGCTCGCGGCGCAGCCGGCGCCGGGAGAAGCAGCGGGCCCGGGCGGGGACCGGGCGCGTGCCGTGGGTCTCCCGATCGCTCGCCGCCGTGGCCCTGGTCGCGTCGCTGGTGCTGGGGGCGATGCTGCTGGACAGCCATCGGCAGCTCGAGGCCTCCGAGGCCTTCGCCGCCACCTGGGCCGATCACGCCGTGACCCCCGGGGCCCGGCTCGTGCCCGGGGTCAGCGACAACGGCACCTGGCAGGTGGTCCTCACCGACGACGGCCTCGCGCTGCGCGCGGAAGGGGTCGTGGGCTGGAAGGACGAGGTGCTCGAGCTGTGGGGCGAGACCGACGGAGTCCAGCGCAGCCTCGGCGTGCTCGATCTCGAGAGGGACGGGACCATCGAGTTCACCTCGACGCTGAGCGACCAGCGGCTCTTCGTGACCCGCGAGATGTCGCCGGGCAATGAATCCGGCTCCCCCTCCACCAAGGTGGTCGCCGACCTGGACCCGCAGGCGGCCGATTCCGAGCAGATCTGACCGGCGGACGGTCGCGACGACGACGGACCCCCCCGCGCCGCGGCGCGCGGGGGGGCGGGGGGGCCGCTGGCCCGGGGGGCGGGGGGGGCGCGGCGGGCCCCCCGCGCCCGGGGGCGGGGGGGGGTCCGGCGGTCCGGATGGCCGGTGGCCGGTGGCCGGTGGCCGGTGGGTCGCGGTCAGCCGCGGGTGAGTCGACGATAGGTCACGCGGTGCGGGCGCGCGGCCTCCTCACCGAGACGCTCGACCTTGTTGGCCTGGTAGGCCTCGAAGTTGCCCTCGAACCAGTGCCAGTTCGCCGGGTTCTTCTCGGTGCCCTCGAAGGCCAGGATGTGGGTCGCGACCCGGTCCAGGAACCAGCGGTCGTGGGAGACCACCACGGCACAGCCGGGGAACTCCAGCAGCGCGTTCTCGAGCGAGCCGAGGGTCTGCACGTCCAGGTCGTTCGTCGGCTCATCGAGCAGGAGCACGTTGCCGCCCTGCTTGAGGGTCAGCGCCAGGTTCAGGCGGTTGCGCTCGCCGCCGGAGAGGATCCCCGCCTTCTTCTGCTGGTCCGGGCCCTTGAATCCGAACTGGGAGACGTAGGCGCGCGAGGGGATCTCGACCTTGCCGACCTGGATATAGTCCAGGCCGTCGGAGACGACCTCCCAGAGATTCTTCTCGGGATCGATGTTCTCCCGGTTCTGGTCGACATAGCTGAGCTTCACGCTCTGGCCGATCTTCAGCTCCCCCTCGTCGAGCGGCTCCAGACCGACGATGGTCTTGAACAGCGTGGTCTTGCCGACGCCGTTGGGGCCGATGACACCGACGATGCCGTTGGGCGGCAGGGAGAAGGAGAGGCCGTCGATGAGCACGCGCTCCCCGAAGCCCTTCTTGATGTCCTTGGCGTCGATGACCTGGTTGCCCAGCCGCGGGCCCGGCGGGATGGTGATCTCATCGAAGTCGAGCTTGCGCGTGCTCTCGGCCTCGGCTGCCATCTCCTCGTAGCGGGCCAGACGGGCCTTGGACTTCGCCTGGCGGCCCTTGGCGCTCGAGCGGACCCACTCCAGCTCGTCCTTGAGGCGCCTGGCGAGCTTCTGATCCTTCTTGCCCTGGACGCTGAGGCGCTCCTCCTTCTTCTCCAGGTAGGTGGAGTAGTTGCCCTCGTAGGGGTAGAGGTGGCCGCGGTCGACCTCGGCGATCCACTGGGCGACGTGGTCCAGGAAGTACCGGTCGTGGGTGACGGCGATGACGGCGCCCTCGTACTGCTGGAGGTGCTGCTCGAGCCAGAGCACGCTCTCGGCGTCGAGGTGGTTGGTGGGCTCGTCCAGCAGCAGCAGATCGGGCTTCTGCAGCAGCAGCTTGCACAGCGCCACGCGACGGCGCTCACCGCCGGAGAGGTGCGTGACGCGCTCGTCGCCGGGCGGGCAGCGCAGGGCATCCATCGCCTGCTCGAGCTGGGAGTCCAGATCCCAGCCGTTCGCGGTGTCGATATCTGTCTGGAGCGTGCCCATCTCGGCCATCAGGGCGTCGAAGTCGGCATCGGGCTCGGCCATCTCCTCGCCGATGGCGTTGAAGCGCTGGACCTTCTGGAACAGCTCGCCCATGCCCTCCTGGACGTTCTCCAGGACGGTCTTGGACTCGTCCAGCGGCGGCTCCTGCAGCAGGATGCCTACGCTGTAGCCGGGGCTGAGCCGGGCCTCCCCGTTGGAGGGATGGTCGAGCCCCGCCATGATCTTGAGGATGGTCGACTTGCCGGCGCCGTTCGGGCCGACCATGCCGATCTTCGCCCCCGGGTAGAAGCTCATGGACACGTCATCGAGGATGACCTTGTCGCCCACGGCCTTCCGGGCCTTGTGCATGGTGTAGATGAATTCAGCCAACTCGTGTTCCTGTTCGGAGGTCTCGGGATCTCACCGGCGCGCCGCGGAGCGGCGCCGCACGGGATACGTCACGGTCCCCGACTCTACCCGCATCCGTGCGCGTCCCGGCGGTGCGGAGCCGGGAACATGACGGGTACGACCTTCCCGGCCGCGCGGGATCGGTTCAGTCCAGCGGCACGCCCCGTGCGGCGAGGACGCGGCGTGCCTTCGCGGCGCCGTGCTCGGTGCCCTCGGGGTGCTCGTCGCCGTTGCGCGGCCACAGATGGGCATCGATGCCGAGCGCCTTCGCGGCGTCGACGTTCTCCTGGCGGTCGTCGAAGAAGATGATCGCGGAGGGGATCGACACTCCCCCGGTCTCGTGCGCGAGGACGTCCAGCAGCACCTCGTAGATCTCCCGGCCGGGCTTGAGCGTCCGCTCCTCGCCGGAGATGACGGCGAGGGTGAAGACCTCGAACCAGTCGGCGCGGCGCACGGCCCTGCCGAAGGGCTCCGAGGCGTTGGACAGCAGCGCCAGGCGCACCCGGTTCCGGGCGAGGTCATGGATCAGCGAGCGCGATGCCGGGTCCAGCCGCAGGAAGTAGCGGTCGTCGGCGGCCTGCACCTCGGTGATCTCGTCCTCGGAGAGCTGCTCGACACCGACGGCGCCGGCGACCGCGCTCCAGTACTCGGCCGCGCTCACGGCGCCGCGGTCGTAGGCATCACGCTCCCTCCACAGGGCCTCGCCCAGCACCTCGGCATCGCCGCCGAGGAGCTCGTGGACATCGGGCACCGGGTCGTGGCCGGCGCTCAGCACTCCCCCGAAGTCGAAGACGACGGTGGGTCTCGGGGGTGTACGACGGCGATTCTTCTTGCTCACGGGGTGGTCACGTCCTCACAGGTCGGAAGGCCTTCAGTGCTGCCGGTGCCGGCGATGGTCTCGGTCGCGGTCAGCGCGTCCTGGAACGTGGAGACCGCGACCACGTCGAGATCGTCGGGCTCGGAGCCCACGACCTCGTCGCAGTTCTTGCTGGGAGCCAGGAAATATTCGGCACCGGTCTCCTGCGCACCGGCCATCTTCTGCCGGATCCCGCCGATCGGGCCGACGGTGCCGTCGGTGGCGATGGTGCCGGTGCCGGCGATGCGGTGGCCGCCGGTCAGCGCCCCGGGGGTCAGCTCGTCGTAGACGGAGAGGGAGAAGATCATCCCGGCGCTGGGGCCGCCGATGTTCCCCACCGAGATCTGGACGTCCATCGGGAACTCGTGGCCCGGCGCGAGCATCACGCCCATCCGGGGGGTGCCGTCGACCATCGCCGTGGGGACCTCGAGCGTGATCTCCTCGCCGCCGCGCCGCACGACCATCGGAATCGGCTCGCCGTCGGGGACGGCGTCGATCAGCCGCTGATAGCCCTCGGCACCGTCCGCGGTCTCGCCGGAGACGGAGACGATCACGTCATCTCCCTCGAGGGTGCCCTCGGCCGCGCTGTCCTCCTGGACCCCCACGACCATCACCACGTCCTGGTACTCGATCCCCAGCTCGTCCAGGGCGACGGCGACGGCTCCCTGCTGGGAGGTGCTCATCGCCGCGGTGTTGATCAGGGTGGTCTGCTCGCGCGTCTGGTCCTCGGGGAAGACCACTTCCCTGGGCAGCACCAGCTTGGAGCGGTCGAACCAGGCGCCGACGACCTCCACCGGGGTGACGCGGTACCCGGGCCCGCCGTCCACGGAGACCGTGGTCATCATCAGCGCCCCGTCGGTCGGGTGGGTCTCGGCCCCGTCGATGACCAGGATCTCCTCGTCCTCGTACTCGCCGAGCACATCGATCGCGGGGCCGGGCCGTTCGATGACGTAGGGCACCGGCAGCAGCGAGCCGCCCAGGATCATCAGGCACAGCACCACCAGCGAGATCAGTGCCGTCGCCGGACGGGCCAGCTGCGCATCGTCGACCGAACGGGTGAGGAACGCTCGCA